>NZ_JBLVXX010000100.1:0-3582 GCF_048283985.1 Enterobacter cloacae complex sp. 6730903
CTGTTCGTCGGAAAAACGCTTCTTCATGGGGATGTCCTCATGTGGCTTATGAAGACATTACTAACATCGGGGTGTACTAATCAACGGGGAGCAGGTCACCGGTCCTTTAGAAAAAACTTTTACCAGGATAGCAACGTCGCTCTGTAACCTAATAGGTTCAGTGACACGAAAAAGTTTTTTATGTCTCTGAATAAAACTTAAAGATGTCAACTCATAGAAAGAAGCAAAAAAAAAGCCCCGCATAAACGGGGCAAGAACGATACATGGAGGTTTAAAAAAGGCGGGCAAAAAGCCTGAATCCTTAATGACTCTGACAAAACCAACACTTTGCCAAAAGTAAATTATTCTGCGTCCGGCTGTGGGTCAGTATCCTGATCGGTCTCTTCCCCTGCCTTCTTAGCATTTTTTTTACGTGGGTATTTTGGCTTCTCACCATTAAGTTTTGCCTGACGATTCTCCGCACGGCGAAGCTGCTTGTTCTCTGATTCTGTGATCTCTTTTGAAAGATTTCTCAGCATCTCCAGAGTACTGCGGTTCAACGTAATGTTGATTTCTTCGTCAGCACTTGAATCTGTCATCTCCGGCAATTCAATATCCCCCAGTTTCTGTAATAAGCTGGTGGTGATGAGTTTGACGCCTTCTACGGCTTTTGTGGCAATAACCGGCGGAATCCGTGCTGGCTTGAAGTCTGAAGGTCTGACTCGTACCTGACCATGTTGGGTTTTTTTCACCGTGATGCCATTCGCATCGGCCTGCTCAAGTTCCGCGATCATCTTCTTGATACGTGAAATTGCTTCTGTTTCACCGAGCTCATCGATCAGTGAAAGCACGTTAACATACGAAATAGCGTCAGCATGAATCCATTTCTTGATAACAACAGAACAGGTTGTCAGGCGGATAAGAGAACTGATGGTCGTCGGGCTTTTATTTTCACGTTGAGCAATTCGTTCGAGTGACCAGCCAGCAAGAGAATGTAGGCGACGATAGGACTCGCCAAGCGCAACAGGAGAAAGCGCAAGACCACGGTTACCATCAATGGTCGCGAGCTCACAGCCAATTTCATCTTCTTTAATCTCAACGCAAAGGATTGTGATGTCATGATCTTCATCACATGCCATCATTGCGGCTTTTAAACGGCAGTGCCCCTGGCGAACAAAAGGTACCCCATCAATGACACGTACTCGGATAGGGTCTACATAGTCACCTCGAATGTAGGCATTCTTGATGTTGTAGATGTGTTCTTCAACCTCAGGGAGCTTATAGTAATCGTCACCCATTCCCATTTCGCGGGAGTTGAAGCCTGGCGTGACCTGAATTACTGAAGGGTGGATAGCCCATGCTTTCTGGTCACTTACTTCAGTACAAAGTTCAGGGTTTGCATCACGGAACTGTTTAAGCCCAGTGACGTAACGACCTGTGCCAGTAACTACTGAAAAGGCAACATGGGCCGTTTTAAAGACCTTGTCATTAGCTTGCTGTGTAGGTTCTGTCAGTAAAACACTCATAGGGGCTCCGTTACATTTTTCTGCTTACTTTCTGCGTAGCGGGGATACTACCGAAAAAAAAATCCATAATTTTTCGCAAAAAAGGTACTTTTTGAGCCTATTCTGATTTTTCACAAAAAAAGAGGGCTCCCCATTTCTTGTGATGGCATCAAAATCGCTTCATAAACAAAGACATAAATCCAAAACATAAAGTTCAGGTATCAGTGAGGAAAAATCTTATAAATCCGCAATGCTGAAAGTCAAAACTGTGCGTCTTAAACAACTTTTTTTTGCTCCCTAAGTTATTAGTTAAAGCCCGTGGTTAGGTACGATACCAGCACCTAAATTTCTCTCTCAGGTATAGACACTTTGACTCGACATCTCAGACACATGCCGATAATCAAATGGGCTGGTGGAAAAACGAAACTGATGCCTTTCATCAGCCATCACTACCCACACGATCATAGTTGCCGGTGGGTAGAACCCTTTATAGGCGGTGGTGCCGTTTTTCTGAACATGTTTGCACAAAATGCATTGCTTGCAGATAGCAATCCAGACTTGATCAACCTATACAGGACTATTCAAAGACAGAAAACTAACTTTATAAATCAGGTCCAAAACCTAGCGGATAAAACCTTTGTCGAAAAGGACTACTATGAGATGAGGGACCGTTTCAACAAAACCTGTATTTCTGGTCAACCGCTTCAAAGAGCGGCTTTGTTTTACTCCCTGAATCGCCTGGGCTATAACGGTATGTGCCGCTATAACTCAGAAAGAATCTATTCAGTGCCCTGGGGGAAACATACAGAACTGAAGCTTGACTTCAATAAAATAGACTACCTTTCATTTCGTCTTTCAGGTATTGAACTGATCACCGCTGGTTTTGAGGAGACTCTGGCCGCAACCGGCGAAGGAGATCAGATTTATTGTGATCCGCCATATGACAAAACAAGCAAAACTAGTTTTGTCAGTTACGATGGTAAACCGTTCAGCCAAAGCGACCACGTGCTGTTAGCAAATATGCTCGTTGACGCTCACAGAAAAGGCGCTGCTGTTGCGATATCAAATAGCCTGACACCATTCACTTTGGGCCTCTATGAAGAGCGTGGATTCGTCATACACAGACTCAGCGCTTACCGATCCGTAGGAAGTAAGCCAAATACACGGAAAACGGAAACAGAAATACTGGCCGTGCTGAAATAGAGTTAATTCTAATCAACGGGGCTAATCCATTCCTGAAAAGTTAATACCTCAGGGTGAGTTCGTTGAACATAAGGTATAAACTGAAGCTCTTCTATTCTCCGGTCGCCCCTCTTTCCTTCGCAAATAAATGAAATGAGTCCTTGCTGAGAAAGCCCAGTAAGGACGCTCATAAGTCTTATATTTAGAGTTTTAAGCTGTAAGTCGTTATTAATGTCCTCCACTTTATGAGAGCTCTGGCCTGAACGTTTAAGATACTCGTAAACCATGAAATTCGAATTTCGTCGTTTTAACAATTTTTCGGTTATGCATTCCTGAATGAAACCGCCAAGAGCATCTAAAAGCGGACTGAGAACTACCGGGAAAGTTAATGTGTAACTTTGAGAAGTTTTAGACAAAGTAAATGAATTTAGAAAGCTAAAGTTAAGTCTCTTTTTTGAATATGGAGCGTAAGCGACAAGAGTAGTTGACATAACAGTAAGTAAAGCTTCAAGATGTTCCACTGTTATTAATGTGGTTTTATCTGTATTTCTTAGATTATGGAAATCAATAAACGCTACTCTTGAACGGCTAAGCCAATCTTGTACTTTAATGTCGATAGAAAATTGCGATATATGATTTGAACATTCATTTTGGTTGATAGGGCATGCAGACGAAAGATGGTTATGGATTATCATGCATAGCACAAAAAAAGGAAATCGGCAGGCTGTGGGGCATTGAAAACCGGTTAAAGAAAGCTTAGACGTTTCATATGCGCTTACCGGAAAAGTAACTTTTCTTAACGTTGGCTTTGACGATGTTCTTGCATTTTTACAAATGAAACCGAGACCCAGATCATTGTGCATTTTAAAGTCCATCTCCATCATCACCTTTTAGCCTTAACTGTATGGTATTGGTA
>NZ_JBLVXX010000101.1:0-3564 GCF_048283985.1 Enterobacter cloacae complex sp. 6730903
GTCCAGAACCTTGACCGAACGCAGCGGTGGTAACGGCGCAGTGGCGGTTTTCATGGCTTGTTATGACTGTTTTTTTGTACAGTCTATGCCTCGGGCATCAAGGCGAGCTCAGAGACCATGGAAAGCATGTTCTCGGACTTACGTAGCAACTCGTTTCTTTTCGCAGGTTGAGCCACCTCCGCGCTTCATCAGAAAACTGAAGGAACCTCCATTGAATCGAACTAATATTTTTTTTGGTGAATCGCATTCTGACTGGTTGCCTGTCAGAGGCGGAGAATCTGGTGATTTTGTTTTTCGACGTGGTGACGGGCATGCCTTCGCGAAAATCGCACCTGCTTCCCGCCGCGGTGAGCTCGCTGGAGAGCGTGACCGCCTCATTTGGCTCAAAGGTCGAGGTGTGGCTTGCCCCGAGGTGATCAACTGGCAGGAGGAACAGGAGGGTGCATGCTTGGTGATAACGGCAATTCCGGGAGTACCGGCGGCTGATCTGTCTGGAGCGGATTTGCTCAAAGCGTGGCCGTCAATGGGGCAGCAACTTGGCGCTGTTCACAGCCTATCGGTTGATCAATGTCCGTTTGAGCGCAGGCTGTCGCGAATGTTCGGACGCGCCGTTGATGTGGTGTCCCGCAATGCCGTCAATCCCGACTTCTTACCGGACGAGGACAAGAGTACGCCGCAGCTCGATCTTTTGGCTCGTGTCGAACGAGAGCTACCGGTGCGGCTCGACCAAGAGCGCACCGATATGGTTGTTTGCCATGGTGATCCCTGCATGCCGAACTTCATGGTGGACCCTAAAACTCTTCAATGCACGGGTCTGATCGACCTTGGGCGGCTCGGAACAGCAGATCGCTATGCCGATTTGGCACTCATGATTGCTAACGCCGAAGAGAACTGGGCAGCGCCAGATGAAGCAGAGCGCGCCTTCGCTGTCCTATTCAATGTATTGGGGATCGAAGCCCCCGACCGCGAACGCCTTGCCTTCTATCTGCGATTGGACCCTCTGACTTGGGGTTGATGTTCATGCCGCCTGTTTTTCCTGCTCATTGGCACGTTTCGCAACCTGTTCTCATTGCGGACACCTTTTCCAGCCTCGTTTGGAAAGTTTCATTGCCAGACGGGACTCCTGCAATCGTCAAGGGATTGAAACCTATAGAAGACATTGCTGATGAACTGCGCGGGGCCGACTATCTGGTATGGCGCAATGGGAGGGGAGCAGTCCGGTTGCTCGGTCGTGAGAACAATCTGATGTTGCTCGAATATGCCGGGGAGCGAATGCTCTCTCACATCGTTGCCGAGCACGGCGACTACCAGGCGACCGAAATTGCAGCGGAACTAATGGCGAAGCTGTATGCCGCATCTGAGGAACCCCTGCCTTCTGCCCTTCTCCCGATCCGGGATCGCTTTGCAGCTTTGTTTCAGCGGGCGCGCGATGATCAAAACGCAGGTTGTCAAACTGACTACGTCCACGCGGCGATTATAGCCGATCAAATGATGAGCAATGCCTCGGAACTGCGTGGGCTACATGGCGATCTGCATCATGAAAACATCATGTTCTCCAGTCGCGGCTGGCTGGTGATAGATCCCGTCGGTCTGGTCGGTGAAGTGGGCTTTGGCGCCGCCAATATGTTCTACGATCCGGCTGACAGAGACGACCTTTGTCTCGATCCTAGACGCATTGCACAGATGGCGGACGCATTCTCTCGTGCGCTGGACGTCGATCCGCGTCGCCTGCTCGACCAGGCGTACGCTTATGGGTGCCTTTCCGCAGCTTGGAACGCGGATGGAGAAGAGGAGCAACGCGATCTAGCTATCGCGGCCGCGATCAAGCAGGTGCGACAGACGTCATACTAGATATCAAGCGACTTCTCCTATCCCCTGGGAACACATCAATCTTACCGGAGAATATCGTTGGCCAAAGCCTTAGCGTAGGATTTCGCCCTCTCCCGCAAACGACCCCTAAAAGCCGTTTCCTCTGTATAAAAGATCAGCTAAATTATGTGTATTGCACAATACATATATGTGAGGTTAGCAGTGAATTTGCCTACGCCCGAAACCTACGATGAACTTCAGAGAGCCTACGATTTTTTCAATGAGAAGCTATTCAGCAACGAGCTGCCGCCATGCCTGATAACGTTGCAGCGTGAGAAGCGAACGTATGGCTATTGTTCCTTTAAGCGTTTCGTCGGCCGTGAGAGTGGGTACACGGTAGACGAGATCGCTATGAATCCGGTGTATTTCTCGATCAGAACCATAAAGGCCACGCTTTCAACACTGGTGCATGAGATGGTTCATCAGTGGCAATTCCATTTTGGCGAGCCTGGCCGCCGTGGCTATCACAACAAACAGTGGGCGGCCCGGATGGAACGGGTAGGACTAATGCCTTCTGATACCGGCGAACCGGGAGGCAGGAAAGTGGGCCAGAGCATGACCCATTATATTATTGCCGGTGGCCCTTTCGATATGGCCTGTGATGAACTGCTGACAGGCCATTTCCAGCTTTCCTGGATGGACAGGTTTCCGCCTTACCAGCCTAAGCCTGGCGCTGTGCTAAGCCCTACAGGAAAAGGCTATATTGACGACGAGGAAGATGATAGCGAACACGAACAGGAGGTGGAGGAAGGGCGCGACCCGGTTGAACTCGACGACGAGATCATAGAGGCCATGCGATTTGTAACCCCACCGCCTGAAGCACCGGTGAACAAAACAAACCGGGAAAAGTACAGCTGCCCGGTGTGTCATATCAATCTCTGGGGTAAACCGGGGATAGTGGTTTACTGTGGTGGCGAGCACTGTAATAAAGCCGCGTTAGTAGTCTTAAAATAAAGTCCTTTCGGACTTTATTTTTTTTCCATTTCCGAGGTCGTGATGTTATTAATGCTGTACTTCGCGGCTTCTTTTAAAACAGTTTCAGCAAGGCTTGCTGGTATCCAGACCTGAACTAATTTTAATGGTTCGCCGTTCTCGGCTTTAAGAGTGGTGTTCTGGTACAAATCCCAGATTCGCTTAACGGTGCTGGAAATGTTTTGCTTGGAACGGCCTACTCGCGTGGCTACGTCTGATGATTTCTCACCTTTGACAAGCACGGAATAGCCAATATCTGTTGTGATGTGTGCAAAGGAAGCCATTTGCGGCAGCAGCTGTTTCCATTCTGTTTCTGAAATTCTGTTTTTCTGAGCCATCTGTGGCGCCTCCGTAGTTTTGGTTACAGAAAGGATATACTCAGAATAAACAGGGGTCAATACAAGTACGATTTTTATAAACTTTATTTTATTTGAGGGTGAGGCCCGGTGCGGCAGCAGCGCGGGCCTCGATGGTGCCGCGAAGGTGCTGGCGCCATGCTCGGATTAAAACATGAACCGTGAAGAACTGCGAAACTTGTTTTCGCGGTTCTGAGGGGTTGACCGAGCCGCGAAGCGGCGCTGGTAAGCGATGATATGCACATATCCACAGGCATATTTTTAAAAGGGGCACTGTTGCAAAGTTAGCGATGAGGCAGCCTTTTGTCTTATTCAAAGGCCTTACATTTCAAAAACTCTGCTTACCAGGCGCATTTCGCCCAGGGGA
>NZ_JBLVXX010000102.1:0-3518 GCF_048283985.1 Enterobacter cloacae complex sp. 6730903
TCTGTTCGTCGGAAAAACGCTTCTTCATGGGGATGTCCTCATGTGGCTTATGAAGACATTACTAACATCGGGGTGTACTAATCAACGGGGAGCAGGTCATGGTAAATTCAGATTGCCTTTTGCAGGCATGGGAAGTGCACCAGCGACAAAGGTGACATTTTGCCGGTGGTGTCTTACAGCTTGTTTAAGCTGGCCGCTTTTCACGGCTAAATCAACGCTTAACGCGAAAGTAACTTTAAGCAAAGTTACTCAAATTTGGGAGCTGATATTTAAGCTCATTGTTTTTATACTATAGCTTTAAGCATAAGTAAATGCCCATATCGAATTATTCTGTATAAAGTGGAGAAATTCGAATATTAGCTGCTTCTTTTATCTTTTCTTCACTGCATTCTCTTAAAAAGAAAGAAGGATCACCATACCACATTACAAAAAGTTGCTTTTCTGCACGCGTAAATCCAACATAAAGCAAACGTCTTTCTTCTTCTATTGCCTCCTCCCCAACTGATCTTTTACTTGGTATCTGATCCGCATTACAACTCATTATTATTACTTTATTCCACTCAAGACCCTTTGAACCATGCAAGGTTGATAGGACTACTTTCTCTGGGCTGTATTCCTCGTCCTTCTTCCTAGGGCCTAATGACATTGCAGCAGCACGATTTATCATATTCATCCAACCAGTCTTTTCTGCCCACTGTTTACAAGTGTCTAAAGCAATTTTTGTTAAGGTTGCTGTACCTTTATTACTCCTCATCTTGATTGACGACGATTCCATCCATTTCGTAAGGTTGGCGAAACGTTTTGCTATCTCAACTTTATCAGAACTTTCCTGGGTAAAGCGCACGAAGTTTGAATGTAATGTTTTTGTTTCGAGAGAACTGTCCTCCGGGATGGCAAGGTCGCCAAAAGTAACTTTTCTTCCTCTCATACTCAATGCCACTTCATCCAAAACTGATTCCTGTTCTCCAAACAATGCCAATACTCTCTTCATTAAGCGAGGATCATTTGATTGTCGGAAAAAGGCCATAAGGCTTAACACATCGCTTGTTTCTTTTTCATCCCAGAATGATTTACCTCCGTAACGAATTACTGGCTGTTCGATCAAACTTTCTAGCTCATCCAAGTGAGCATTATTGCGGCTTAGAATTGCCCATCCATGTGGATCCTGATTTATAAGGCTTAAAATACCCTGTATCTGTTCCTCCATATCTACATATGAACGAAAAGTGACCTTTCCCCCTCCCTTTTTTGCCGAGCGTAACTCTTTGGCATAACGGTAAACATTCTTTCCTATCAGTGCTCCGGCCACCTCTAAAATTTCAGGTTCACACCTAAAGCATGTGTTTAAGTAAAATATGTTAGGTCTGAAGTGTTTTTCAAACTGTTGAAATATTTTGACTCCTCCTGAGGATCTGAAGGAGTAGATGGCCTGATCATCGTCTCCAACTATACTCGTATAGACTCCAGCTCTTTGATCTTGACCCGCCATCTCCGGACAGCTTTTGTATCTTAAGTTAACGATGTCCGCTGCCGCCGATATTCCCTCGGGGAGTGATATCCCAGCGCGCTGTGCGGGTGGTTTTCATTGTAATGTGTGAACGCTGCTGCAAGGTTTCGCAGGGCTGTTCTCACATCTGGTTTTGCCATGAACGCGATATAGTCTTCCTTCATCGTCTTCACGAACCGTTCGGCCATGCCATTGCTCTGCGGGCTGCTCACCGCTGTTGTACACGGCTCCAGATTCAGCTCTCTGGCGAACCTCCGCGTTTCATGCGCGGTATATGCTGAACCGTTATCCGTCAGCCATTGAACCGGTGTGGTCGGCAGCCCGTCGCCGAAGCGCTTTTCCACCGACCTCAGCATCACATCCTGCACCGTCGAACTGTCGTAGCCTCCTGTGCTCGCTGCCCAGTCTATGGCTTCTCTGTCGCAGCAGTCCAGCGCGAACGTGACCCGCAGCTTCTCACCGTTGTCGCAGCCGAACTCGAAGCCATCTGAACACCAGCGCATATCGCTTTCTGCCACCGCGATTTTGCCCTTATGTTCACGCTTCGACCGCTCTGGTTTGTCATGCAGTAACAGCAGATTATGCTCGCTCATAAGCCGGTAAAGCCGTTTGGCGTTCACGGGGGGCAGTCCCTCTGTACGACGTTGCGTACGCAGGATGCCCCACACACGGCGATAGCCGTAACTGGGCATATCGCTGATGATATCGAGGATCTCTGACAGTATTTCAGCGTCTGCTTCGTCATCACGCCGGTTACAGCGCCTGTCCTGCCAGTCGGCAGAACGGTTAATTCGCAGTGACAGCTGCGCACGCGACACGCCCATGGTGCGGCTGACCAGGGCTATTCCCCGTCCTTTGGCAACAAGGGCGCGTGCGCTATCCATTTTCGCGACTGAGCGTACTCCACGGCTTCTTTCAGGATCTCAACTTCCATCGTCTTCTTGCCCAGCAGGCGCTGAAGCTCCCGGACCTGCTTCAGAGCAGCAGTAAGCTCAGAAGCTGGAACAACTTCTTCTCCGGCCGCAACGGCGGTGAGGCTGCCTTCCTGATATTGCTTCTTCCACTTAAACAGCAGGCTGGGCTGGATGCCATGCAGGCGGGCGACATGGGAGACATTCATGCCCGGCTCCATCGTCTGCTGGATAATGGCGATCTTCTCCTGAGGAGTTTTACGTTTACGGACTTCTTGTCCTAACAGGATCCCGGTCATCTCAAAATTGGCGTTAGTGTTAGACATATATTCAAGCCTATCTCTTATCTGGAGATACAGCTACTGTCTGGTGTTTCAGGGGGCTACATCACTCTTGTATGCAATGCTATCCATGAGAATTGTATAGAGTCAGTATCCTGAACTTCGTCTACTATCAAATGTGTCAAATCTAACGTGCGCATTTTTCCCGAATGCATTTGACCGACAACAAATTTTGAAAGAGCATTGAGGTCCGCCACATGGTCTTTCTGGCATAACGCCTGATAGGTATTAAACAAATGGATCTGTTGTCTGTTATGCCGAACTGAAATCACATCCGTATCCATTTCTCTGCCGATAGCATCAATAACGAATTCAGCTTCAGCAAACTTCATCGTTACACCGGATTCTTTCAAAGCCCGGTGAATGACAGATCTCTGTGCTGGCCCTATCAACATCTTTCCCGGCCAGCGAATCATGTCCAGTTGCTTCTTAACGAGTCCGTGAAAAGTATCCACCAGCACCCGGTCAAGATCCTTCTTGCTCAATCGCTTTTGTAACTTTGCTGCAAGTGCGTTTGTTGCAGCGCGAGTAAAGGTCACCATCCCGATTCTTGCATATGGATACTTTTTGAGAATCGATATAACCGCTTCTATCATGGTGAACGATTTGCCTGATCCAGGCGCTGCTATCACCATATTGTTTGCGCTAGCATTCTCGATAACAGGTCTTTGCTCTTCTGTTGGCTTACCCATTTCAACCTCATTACTTCGTTTTAATAATTATACATTTTTATAAAAGCGCTTTTCTTGTGTACTGCTG
>NZ_JBLVXX010000103.1:0-1592 GCF_048283985.1 Enterobacter cloacae complex sp. 6730903
GATTACCCATGGTGGGAAAGCCAGTACCCGGACAACCTGTATTTCGACAACTGGGAGCGGGAAGGGTTTGTCGAATGCGACCCGTCGCCAGGCTGTATGGTCATCATGCAGGTTGAATCCAGCAAGTGGAACCACGCGGGGATCATTACCGAGGAAGGTGAGCTGCTTCACCATCTGTATGGGCAGCCATCCTGCATCACGCCGTATGCGCGTGGTTATTTCAAAGACAGGACGATGATCTGCGTCCGTCACAAAGAGCTACCGCAGGAGATTCAGCCATGGCGCGTTTAACCACGATTCGATTGTACGGTGTGCTGGGAGCCCGATTTGGCCGTGTTCACAGGCTGGCTGTGCAGACATCAGCTGAGGCTGTTAAGGCGCTTTGCATTAACCTGGACGGGCTGGAAAGCTATCTTCTGAACGCCAAAAAGAATGGCATGACGTTCGCGGTGTTTCGCGGCAGGCGCAACATTGGCGCGGATGATTTTAAGAACCTGGCCGGAAGCACCGATATTCGCATAGCACCAGTGATGGAAGGGGCAAAAAAAGCTGGTTTGTTCCAGACGATATTGGGTGCTGTCATGGTTGTGGCGGGCATCGTCGTCACGGGCATGACGTTCGGTTCAGCAGGTGTCATTGGCGCAGGGATGGTCTCCGCTGGTATAGGAATGATGGCTGGTGGGATTTACCAGATGCTTTCGCCTCAGCCCAAAGGACTTCAGGGGCGAGACGATCCTGACAATAAACCCTCATATGCCTTCGGTGGGTCGGTGAATACCCTTGCGATGGGTAACCCTGTCGCGCTTCTTTATGGTGAGCGCGAGATTGGCGGCGCCATCATCAGTGCCGGCATAGTCGCAGAAGACATCTGAAAACTCCTTTCTGAATATCAAGCACCCAATTGGGTGCTTTTTTTATGGATGTAATATGGAAGCGATCACTGGTGCAAAGGGTGGCAGCCAGAAGCAGCACACACCTGTAGAACAGCCCGATTCGGCGCAGTCAATGGCGCGCTGCCGCATGCTGCTGGCGCTCGGGGAGGGTGAGTTTGCTGGTGGCCTGGATGCGACCCGGATATTCCTGGACGGTACGCCGTTGGGAAACCCCGACGGAACGATGAATTTTGAAAATGTGTCATGGGATTTCCGGCCTGGCACACAGACCCAGACACCAATGCCGGGATTCCCTGCAGTCGAGAATGAAACTACGGTTGGCGTATCGCTGACAAAGGCCACACCATGGACCCGCGCACTGAGTAACACCCAGATTGACGCGGTGTTGGTTCGTATTGGCATCCCTGGGTTACAGCAGCAGGAAAACGATGGGGATATTGTCGGCACTACGGTTCAGTACCATATTGATCTGGCGGTGGACGGTGGCGCTTACTCGACAGTCATGACGAAAACCGTCACAGAGAAGCTCAGTTCGCTCTATGAACTAACCCACCGTATTAATCTTCCCAAAGCCAGCACTGGCTGGCAAATTCGAGTGGTGCGTGACACCGATGACAGCACCAGCCAGATGCTGCAGAACAAAACGCAGGTGCAAGCGATTACTGAGGTGATCGATGCTCGCCTGCGATATCCACACAC
>NZ_JBLVXX010000103.1:1692-3425 GCF_048283985.1 Enterobacter cloacae complex sp. 6730903
GTTTACATCCAGTCCCAGGCTGATGCCTGGCAGGTGATTAAAGATATTGCCGCGGGCTTCAACGGAATGACTTTCTGGGGCAACAACATGTTCAATGTTGTCTCTGACATGCCGGCGGACACTACGAAGTTGCAGATTCTCACTCGCGCATCAGTGGTGGGTAAGCCGGTGTACTCGAGTGGCAGTGAGAAAAACCGATTCTCCAGCGCGCTGATTAATTTCAGCGATCCGGATAACCACTACCAGGACCGCACCACGGCAGTGATGTTTCCGGAACTGGTGAAGCAGTTCAAGTTTAAGCAGACACAAATCACTGCGATCGGTTGTACGCGTGAGAGCGAGGCGCAGCGGCGTGGCGGGTGGGCGGTGTATTCCAACTCCCTTGACCGCATTATCACGCTTCAGACTGGACTTGATGGCTTTGTATTCGTGCCGGGCACCGTATTTGCGTTTGCAGATGAACGCCTGTCAGGGCGCGTTTACGGCGGGCGTATCACCGGGTATAACGCAGGTCTTAAGGCCGTGACCACTGACCGGGGCACCAGTGCGGTGGCGGGCGATACGCTGATGATTCGCACCCAGGGCGGTACCGTCGAAAGCCGGGTGATACAGGCCGTAAATGGCACGCAGCTGATCGTGTCCACGCCGTTCACGGCGGCGCCATTACCTAATGCCGTGTTCGTAATTGATGCTGGTCAGCTGCGCCTACAGTATTTCCGGGTAACGAACCTAAAATTTGATGATGAGGAAAATACCTTCACCATTACCGGTGCGGAGTATAACGCGTCGAAATACGACGCCGTTGATAACAACGCTCGTCTTGATACTCCACCGATAAGCCTGATTCCGACCGGGCTCGTGAACCAGCCGACCAACATCATGGTATCGAGCTATGATGCGGTTCGCCAGGGGCAGCGCGTGGCCATGCTAACCGCCACATGGGATGCGCCAGTTGATAAAGACGGCAAACTGCAGTCGGACGTAATAGCGTACCGGGCACAGTGGAAGCGCGGAAATAACGAATGGGTAAACGTGCCTGAAACCGGGTTACGAAATATCGAAGTGCCTGGCATTTTCGAGGGCGATTACCTTGTGCGCGTCCGTGCGATTAACTCTGGGGGAGCGTCCAGCCTTTGGGCCACGTCTGCGTTGACCCATCTTACCGGCCGCACCGGTGAAGTGCCCAAACCTGTCGGACTAACTGCAACAGAGGATGTTGTATTTGGGATCAACATTACATGGGGTTTCCCCGCAGATACCGCCGACACCCTGAGCACGGAACTGCAATACAGCGCTTCAGTCGATGGGGCAAATCCAATGCTTTTGGCGTCGGTGCCGTATCCTCAGAAACTCTATCAGCAGATGGGGCTGAAGGCAGGGCAGGAATTCTGGTACCGGGCACGGCTGGTTGACCGCATCGGGAATCAGAGCGAATGGACCGACTGGGTGCGCGGGCAGGCCAGCATCGATGTTTCCGATATCACCGATGCAATCCTTGAAGACATCAAAAGCTCTGAAGTCTTCAAGGACCTGATCGAGGATGCCGTGGCCAGCAGTGAAAAACTGGCGGAGCTGTCCGATGCAATTAAGGAGAACGCCGATGGCCTGGCTGCTGCCGTGGGTTCGAATAAGCAGACAGCCGAAGCAATTATCGGCAATGCTCTGGCTATTGCTGATGTTGTTGTGCGGCAGACTGCGCAGCAGGGCGCAAACTCTGCGACATTCGAACAGCT
>NZ_JBLVXX010000104.1:0-3412 GCF_048283985.1 Enterobacter cloacae complex sp. 6730903
TCCCCTGGGCGAAATGCGCCTGGTAAGCAGAGTTTTTGAAATGTAAGGCCTTTGAATAAGACAAAAGGCTGCCTCATCGCTAACTTTGCAACAGTGCCATACTGTGTAGTATCATAATGCATAAATCACGATTTTTGATACTGACATTCAGTACCGTTTTGGGTGGTATCAAAACTCATAACATTTGAGACGGTTAAAAAGAGAACAGAACACCCGTTTACGAAAGGATGCGTGATGGCTGCTGATTTTCTGACCGACAAACAGACACAGAACTACGGGCGTTATGCCGCAGAGCCAAACGAGATCCAGCTGGCACGGTATTTTCATCTTGATGAGCGAGACCTTACTTTCATCAACCTGCGTAGGGGCAGGCATAACCGGTTGGGAATTGCCCTTCAACTCACAACTGCCCGCTTTCTGGGAACCTTCTTGTCCGATCTCATGCAAATACCGCCCGGTGTCCAGTTTTATGTCGCAAGGCAACTTAACATCCGCTATCCAGAGATCATTTCCCGCTATGCTCAAAGGGAAAACACACGTTGGGAGCACCACGGGCTTATCAGGCAGCACTATAGCTATCATGATTTCGGTGATTTCCCGTGGTCGTTCAGACTGAAGCGATTGCTGTATACCCGTGCATGGCTCAGTAATGAACGCCCCGGACTGATGTTCGATTTTGCCACCGCGTGGTTGCTTCAAAATAAAGTGTTGTTGCCAGCCGCATCCACCCTGACGAGAGTCATTGGTGAAATCCGTGAGCGTGCGACCCGCCGCTTGTGGCGAAAATTGGCCGCGCTGCCAAACCGTTGGCAGACCGCACAACTGGCTGGGTTACTTGAAATCCCCGAAGGACAGCGACTCTCAGTGATGGAGCACCTAAAAAGAGGCCCTGTCACTATCAGCGGCCCCGCGTTCACTGAAGCACTTGAACGTTACACTCGCCTGCGCAGCCTGGAGTTTTCCTGTCTGAATTTCACTGGGCTGCCCGCCATACAGCTCCGCAATCTGGCACGCTATGCCGGAATGGCATCGGTGAAATATATCAGCAGAATGCCAGAAGAACGGCGGCTGGCGATCCTTACCGCATTCGTGAAAGCGCAAGAAATCTCGGCGCTGGACGAGGCCGTTGACGTGCTGGATATGCTGATCCTCAATATTACCCGGGAGGCGAAGAAAACCGGGCAGAAAAAGCGACTTAGGACGCTCAAGGATCTTGACCGCGCGGCGTTGCTGCTGGCGCGGGCATGCGCACTTTTACTTGATGAAGATACCGCCGATGATTTGCTGCGAAAGACCATATTCAGCAGTGTGTCTGTCGCCAGACTGGCAGAGTCCGTGGAAAAAGTGAATGAACTGGCCCGCCCCCAGGATACAAACTTTCAGGATGAAATGGTGGAGCAATACGGACGGGTAAGGCGTTTTTTGCCCGCACTACTGCGCGATCTGCACTTCCGTGCGGCCCCAGACGGTGAACATACCTTGGCTGCCATCCATTACCTGGCAGAGCTAAACGGCTCGAAAAAACGGATCCTGGACGATGCACCTGAACATATCATTTCAGGCCCTTGGAAACGCCTGGTGTACGATGCTGACGGTCGGATACAGCGAGCAGGTTACTCGTTGTGTCTGCTGGAGCGACTTCAGGATGCGCTACGCCGTCGTGACATCTGGTTGGAAAACAGCGATCGTTGGGGTGATCCGCGCCAAAAACTTCTTCAGGGGGAGGAATGGCAGGCGCAGCGGGTTCCAGTCTGCCGGGCATTGGGTCACCCCACTAATGGCAGTAAAGCATCGGAGCAATTGGCCGCTCAGTTAGATGAAACCTGGAAAACGGTGGCATCACGTTTTGATCGCAATACCGCCGTGGACATCTGCAATGAAGGTAAACATCCTTCGCTGACCATCAGCAGCCTGGATAAATTGGATGAACCACCGGCGCTGATACAACTGAGCAGCCGAGTCAGACAATTGCTTCCACCCGTTGACCTGACAGAACTGTTGCTCGAGATTGACGCCAGAACTGGCTTCACCCGTGAATTCAGCCATGTCAGCGAGTCAGGTGCCCGTGCGCAGGATCTGCATATAAGCCTGTGTGCGGTGATGCTGGCTGAGGCCTGCAATATCGGACATGAGCCGCTGATCAAGCACAATATCCCTGCACTGACTCGCCATCGTCTGAGCTGGGTGAAACAGAACTACATCCGAGCAGAAACGCTGGTTAGCGCCAATGCGCGGCTGGTTGATTTTCAGTCCTCGTTAGCGTTGGCAGGATACTGGGGGGCGGGGAGGTAGCCTCCGCTGATGGTATGCGTTTTGTCACGCCAGTGAAAACGGTGAATTCTGGCCCCAACAGAAAATACTTTGGTTCAGGGCGCGGCATCACCTGGTACAACTTTGTCTCTGACCAATATTCGGGTTTTCATGGCATAGTGATTCCTGGAACACTGCGGGATTCCATCTTTGTGCTGGAAGGGCTACTTGAGCAACAAACGGGACTAAACCCGGTTGAAATCATGACGGACACAGCAGGTACCAGTGACATTATCTTTGGCCTGTTCTGGCTACTGGGATACCAATTTTCACCTCGTCTGGCGGATGCGGGTGAGGCTGTGTTCTGGCGGGCCGACAAAGCAGCGAATTACGGGGCGTTGGACAAACTGGCGCGGGGTTGTGTTGACCTTTCTAAAATCGAAAGCCACTGGGATGAGATGATGCGGGTTGCCGGTTCGCTGAAGCTGGGCACTATTCATGCGTCAGAACTCATTCGATCGCTATTGAGAAGTACCCGACCGTCAGGGCTTGCTCAGGCAATAATGGAGGTCGGAAGAGTTAACAAGACACTGTATCTTCTCAACTATATTGATGATGAGGACTATCGTCGCCGGATCCTAACACAGTTGAACCGGGGTGAAGGCCGCCATGCCGTTGCAAGAGCCATCTGCTACGGTCAGCGTGGCGAGATCAGAAAACGTTACCGCGAGGGGCAGGAAGATCAGTTGGGTGCGCTGGGTCTGGTGACAAACGCAGTGGTGCTGTGGAATACGCTTTATATGCAGGAAGCCTTGTCGCACCTGCGCAGCATCGGGGAAGGGCCAGAGGATGAACATATCGCGCGGCTTTCGCCTCTGATGCACGGTCATATCAACATGCTGGGACATTATACGTTCACACTACCGGAGGATATTATGAAGGGGGAATTGAGGCCGTTAAATCTCAATTTAAACAATGAATTATCTCCTTAGCGTGGTTTTTTACATCATTGGCCCTCAAACCCCATGATGATGGTTTCGAAACGTCTTAAGGCCAAAGACTATCGGGCACTGTTGCAAAGTTAGCGATGAGGCAGCCTTTTGTCTTATTCAAAGGCCTTACATTTCAAAAACTCTGCTTACCAGGCGCATTTCGCCCAGGG
>NZ_JBLVXX010000105.1:0-3223 GCF_048283985.1 Enterobacter cloacae complex sp. 6730903
CCTGGATCGTGAGACAGGGCTGCACTACAATCTGTTCCGGTATTATGACCCGGACTGCGGAAGGTTTACGCAGCAGGACCCGATAGGGCTGGCGGGGGGGATAAACCTTTACCAGTATGCGCCGAATGCGCTGGGGTGGGTGGATCCGTGGGGGTTGAGTAGATGTTCTGGAGGTACACGCTTAACTGTCAATAAACCGAAGATTTTAAGCAGCACAAAGCTGTCATCAACTGAGAGAAAATTCCTCGAAAGACAGTTTATGAAAAAAATGAATGCCTTAAACCGAGCGGCTCAAAGAGGAGAGTTAGTTTGGTCTCCTGGCACCCATGAGGTTAGGATTTCATCTTTGCAAAGTTCTTACAGGCAGGCTGTTTCTGCACGCTTTGAAAAAATGTTTGGCTCAGCACCTGATCTAAGTAAGTTAAACGCTGATCATCCTGTTGATTTAATTGTTGGAGGTTCGCCTACACAAAGATTACAAATGCTGAACGAAACTATTAATAAAAGTGTCGGTAGTTCTTTGAAAAATGCAGGCAGAAAGGCGGGGCTTCAGCCCGGAGATGCCATCAGTGAGATAATATTTCAATAGGGGGCTAAAATGAATAAATCTATTAATATACAGACGGATACTGCCACATTAGTAATTTATGATTTAATGTCATTAAAGCATAGGATTAATGATGATGCAGATTGGTGGAGTCTTCCAGAAGATGAAGTTGAAGAAATAAATAAAGGGAATGTGTTATTTCTCAATCTTGGAAATGATGGTACCTATAAAGTTGATATTAAAAATGACATTGGTGAATATACCGGATCGTTATTTTTAAACGTACCTACTGGAAAGGTTTTCATAGGGGCGGGAGAGGATGTCACGGGCGGAGATCTGGAGCCAGATGATTCAGATGCTATTTCAGGCGAGTTTATTACTTTAGAACCTGGTAGTTACGAGGTTAAATATAAAAAGCATGGTTCAGATGTGCTAATTTCCTTTACAAAAACAACGTTTACTGAAAATTCATTAGAAGAGGGTGTTTATCTCTGAATGAAAATCCACGCCTTGGCGTGGATTTTTTCATCCAAAAAATGTTAAATAATTAATTAGTTCACCACGTAGCCATTTTTAACACTATTCTTTTTTCCTTCTGCACGCATCTTGCTTGCTTTTCTCGCGCCTTGCTTACCCTTGTCTTCAATAAGCTGTCAGTATACTCGCGACGAACAACTCTACCCTGAGAAAAGCCCCCAGTGGCGGCTGATCTCCGCAGCGAGTAATACCGCCTTGGGCGACGGCATCGCCGGGACGTCTTTACCTGCAATGTCAGAAATTTATGGGAAGAACCCCTGGGTAAAATAGTAAAACTGGACGTGAAGTAATTGCACGAATGCGAGGAGAAGGACGTATTCGTGGTACGGGCGATAGGATGTAATTTAAAAGCTCAACTG
This sequence comes from Enterobacter cloacae complex sp. 6730903, assembly GCF_048283985.1. Classification (NCBI taxonomy): domain Bacteria; kingdom Pseudomonadati; phylum Pseudomonadota; class Gammaproteobacteria; order Enterobacterales; family Enterobacteriaceae; genus Enterobacter; species Enterobacter cloacae complex sp. 6730903. The sequence goes on from NZ_JBLVXX010000105.1 coordinate 1,444, forward strand.
ATGGTAAATGGTACCGTATTCAGGATGCGGACATGGCTCATTTAACAGATACTGGAATCAGAAGGGTGGCTACTATGGTCCTAAATCTCGTGAGGTCAGAGCCTTTATGAGAGATTCCAGAAATTATGAACTTGAATATTATGGCAACAATCGGTCTCAGGGGGCACTGCTACCTGATAGATATAAAGATTCCGCTGATTTTATTGGCCCACAGGAAAAATCCCAATATTTCCAATGAAGGAGCATTGTTCCATGAAAGGCCTTGAAGACCCAAAAATTGAATCCGAAATTAACTCCTTTGTTGAAAAAGGAAACGAGTTTCACGATGATAAAAAATACGTCGAGGCTTTAGAGCAATACCAAAAAGCCTGGCAAGCTCTTCCTGAGCCAAAGCTCGAATGGGAGCTCGCCAACTGGATCTCTGCCTGCATATACAGCGCATATTTTGATCTCGCGGTTTACGCTGAGGCAAAGAAATGGGGAGAGACGACATTACGGACACGTGGATCAGATATAGACACTGCACCCTTAATCGATCTCGGCATGGTCTGTTATGAGTTAAATCAATTCGAGGAAGCGTATAAATATTTTAACGATGCTTATAACTACGGCAAAGAGCGTGCGTTTCAGGATAGACCTAAAAAATATCTAGAGTTTTATCTGCGCAAAAGGGGATAAGTTCGTTACTCTATAAAAAAATCCACGCCAAAGCGTGGATTTTTTTAATTCAAAACAAATCAAACGTTAAACAAGAAGTTCATCACGTCGCCATCTTTAACGATGTAATCTTTCCCTTCCGCACGCATCCTGCCTGCTTCTTGCGCGCTCTGCTCACCCTTGTAGGTGATGAAGTCTTCATACGCGATAGTCTGCGCGCGAATGAAGCCTTTCTCGAAGTCGGTGTGGATCTTACCAGCCGCCTGAGGCGCAGTCGCACCGACAGGGATGGTCCATGCACGCACTTCTTTTACGCCAGCAGTGAAGTAGGTTTGTAGATTCAGCAGCTCATAGCCCGCGCGGATCACGCGGTTCAGGCCCGGCTATTCCAGACCCGGCTCGGCCATTAAATCTTCACGATCGGCGTCGTTCGTTTCAGCGATATTGGATTCAACCGCGTTCCAAAACGCTACCACTACAGAACCTTTATCGCTTGAAGAGTCTGCTGAGAAGGTCACGCACAACCGCCTGACGCAGCTCAACGGCATTCGCTGGCGCTGTGACATCCACGGCCGCACCGTGGAGAAGGATAACGGTCAGACCCGCTGGCACTACCGCTACGATCCGCTCGGGCGACGCATCAGCAAAACGCGACGCCAGATGCTGTTTGAGCAGCCAACCGGTAAGCCGGTCACCACCCGGTTTGTCTGGGAAGGGTTCCGTCTGTTGCAGGAGGTGCACGGGGATGTGCCGCTGACCTACGTCTACAGCGATCAGGACAGCTACGATCCGCTGGCGCGTATCGACGGCTTTGATGCCCCGGAAATCTTCTGGTTCCACTGTCAGCCCAACGGTACGCCGGAGCGGTTGACGGATATCGAAGGGCAGGTGCGCTGGGAAGGGGTGAACAGCGCCTGGGGCAAACTGCTGCGTGAAAGCGAGACGCAGGTATCAGGATATTCCCAGAACCTGCGCATGCAGGGGCAATACCACGATCGTGAGACAGGGCTGCATACAATCTGTTCCGGTATTACGACCCGGACTGCGGACGGTTTACGCAGCAGGACCCGATAGGGCTGGCGGGGGGGATAAACCTTTACCAGTATGCGCCGAATGCGCTGGG
>NZ_JBLVXX010000106.1:0-3211 GCF_048283985.1 Enterobacter cloacae complex sp. 6730903
TATATATACTTATTTAAGACCTTATTTTCTTGATTTTGGATATTTTTCAGTTATTTTTCCAGCGTTTTTTGGTTTCCTTTCAGGGCGAGTTTATACTTGGAAATATAAGAACTTAAAGGCTTATTATGTTATTTATCCGATAGTACTTTACGCAATTTTAATGCAGCTTTTTGATGATCAATACATGACGTGGTTATCGAATTGGATCTTGCTAGTTTTTGTTGGCTATCTTATGATGCATGGGAAGAGAAATGTTAGAAATCGCAGCATTAATAGTAACGTTTAATCCTGATGTAAAAATCCTTGCTAGGCTAATTGAGCGTCTGAAAGCTTCTAAACTGAGTTTAAAAATATATTTGATCGATAATGCAAGTGAAAATGCTCATGTTTTAAAAAAGAAGTATTTGCCAGAGCATGATTTTATTTTTCTTCAAGAAAATGTAGGGTTGGCGGGAGCTCAAAACATTCTACTTAAAAAAATCATGGATTCTGATTCAGATGCAGTACTTTTCTTTGATCAGGATTCAGAACCGACTGATGAATTTATTGGTTCTTTATCACAAGGTTTGATAGAACTTAACGCCAAAGGTCATAAAGTCGGTGCTGTTGGACCTGTTTTTTATGATCCCAGAACAGGAACAAATACTCCTTTTTCATTAATTGATGGATGTCGTATTAGAAGCATTCATCCACAATCACATGAACCACTAAGAGTTTCTTTTCTTATAAATTCAGGAATGTTAGTTCCTGTTGAAGTAATAAAAAAAGTCGGTTTAATGCGGGATGAATTATTTATTGATTATATTGATATCGAATGGTGTTTGAGAACAGCCAGCAATGGGTATTCTTTCTATGCAATACCGGATGCCCAAATGAGTCATACGATTGGAGATGAGCGGAAGCTTTTTATGGGAAGAGAAGTAAGCATACATAGCCCATTAAGACGCTACTATCTTGCAAGAAACTCAATTTACATGATGAGATTATCATATGTCCCTATTGGATATAAATTTAGAGAGGCCATTTTTTCAACGATTCGTACAATAATGTTTGTTGCCTGCGTGGATAAAAAAAGAATGTATATTAAATATATTCTTCGTGGCTGGAAAGATGGCATTCTGGGGAAATATGGGAAGTTTTAGGTTAAATGCATTGCAACTGCAACATTTTTTTCAAAGGAGTTTTAATTGATTAGTTCAGTCACTGTAACTTATAATCCAGACATTGATTGTTTTAAAGCACAGTTGCAATCTCTTCAATATCAACTAGATGATTGCGTGATTGTTGACAATGGTTCAAAAAATGTAGCGGAGATTGAAGGTCTGTGCCAACAGTACCAATACGATTTAATTAAATTGAATACAAATCGTGGACTTTCCTATGCACAAAATATTGGTATCGAAGATGCAATTTCCCGCGGCGCCAATTATTTATTACTGCTTGATCAGGACAGTGTGCTAGGCGAGGATTTTATAATGGCTATGAGTAAGATGTATGCTCAGTACAATGTTGGTATCCTTGGCCCTTCTTTTTATGATCCAAACACAAACGAATTTTATTGGGGTACTAATTATATCGGACCATTTATCAAAAGAACGCCGATACAGGAAATAACCGATGTAACGTATGTTATTGCATCTGGTTCCTTCTTTTCTTCTGAAGTTTTTAAGAAAGTTGGCAAGATGGAAGAAGCATTATTCGTGGATTATATTGATGTGGAGTGGGCTCTGCGTGCGAAAAAATTAGGGTATCGTGTGGCAATGACTAATCGAGCCTCAATGGCTCACACGATAGGTGATTCAAGGCTGAATCTATTAGGGCGTAAAATATCTATCCATAGTCCTATGCGACGTTACTTCCTGGTAAGAAATAGTTTCTTTATGATTAGGAAGCCGTATATTCCTGTTGGATATAAAATACGTGAGGTTTTCTTGAATTTTGCTCGTGCAGGAATATCACTAGTTCTTAACAAAGAAAAAAAGAAAACGTTGATGATGATATTTTATGGTATTTCTGATGGTCTTACAGGAAAATTTGGACCGTTTAATAGAAGTTAATTTCCCTGTGGCTGTCTCGTTGCAAGTTAATGAGCGTTAGTAACGATATACTTATCGGACTGTTTCAAAAACTATGAAAATTCTTTATATAATTACACGCGCGAATGAAATCGGTGGGGCTCAGACTCATTTGCGTGATATGACATCTGGTTTAGTAAAGGATGGTCATCAAGTTGAGTTAATCGTTGGAGAGCAAGGCGCTCTGGTTGATGAAGTTCGCGCATTAAATGTGAAGATTCATATTATCCCTGAGCTGGTAAGGGAAATATCGCCTTATAAAGATATTAAATGTGCTTTAATTATACGCAAAATTATAAAAAAATTTTCTCCGGATGTTATTGCGCTTCATTCTTCTAAAGCTGGAATTGTAGGGAGATTGGCAGCTCTTTTCCTGAATATTCCTGTTGTTTTCACCGTACACGGTTGGTCATTCGCAAATGGTGTTAATGATAAGAAACGTCGGTTGTACATTGCTATTGAACGATTATTCAGTAAAATTACTGATGAAATAATCACAGTCTCTGCTCAAGATAAACAACTTGCAATCGAACATAACGTTGCGTCTGCCAGTCAGCAAACGGTGATCCATAATGGCGTGCCGTTAAAAAGTGCTGCTCCTCATGTTTACCATACTCATGACGTAGTGAAGTTGATTTCGGTAGCTCGTTTTTCAGAACAAAAAGATCATGAAAGCCTATTGAAAGCGCTGAGTCGATTAGAAACAAGAAACTGGGCGTTGACGCTGGTAGGAAAAGGTCCCAGGTTAGATGAGATGAAACAGCTTTCACAGGATCTTGGAATTAGCGAAAATGTACTGTTCACAGGCGAACGTTTAGACGTTGATGCCTTGCTGGCAGACAGTGATATTTTCCTGTTAATTTCTAACTGGGAAGGTTTCCCTATCAGTATTCTCGAGGCTATGCGTGCAGGCTTGCCTGTTTTAGCATCAGACGTTGGTGGCGTTTCTGAATCTGTCATTGATGGCAAAACGGGATATCTCGTTCCTCGTGCAGATATTGATGCCATTAAAAACAGACTCGCTGACTTAATTAGTGATAGTGCTTTACGTGTTGAATTAGGCAAGTCAGGAAATGAATTTTTCCTTGAAAACTTCTCATTCAACGCAATGTATAATAACTGTCTCTTATACACAT
>NZ_JBLVXX010000107.1:0-3147 GCF_048283985.1 Enterobacter cloacae complex sp. 6730903
GTTTTCATCTGTTTTATCAGACTTAGAAAAATGAAATCTTTCAATTCATTGATTTTAAACGCAAAAAAATTTCTAAATGATCAGAATTATAGGGTGCTCATTTTGCACAGCAGTAGGGGTTGACCATTCAATGGAAACGCTCCTTCGAACTGACCCGGAGAAATACGGTTATCAGGCTGGCCTGAGTCGTCTTCAGCGATTTCTTTCTAAGATCCAGTACGACTGGAGCCTGCGGGATTATATCGGTCGTAAAGTGTTCGAAGGCGGATATGTGCGTCTTCAACCCAATATCTTTTCTTCGTCCCTGACTGAACGTCTTTTTCATGCCTGTTGCAGCCTTGATTATGTTGAAGCAAGACGTGCGGCAGAGCATCGCAGAAAGCTACTTTCCGGCGAGGTTGACGATACGGCTTATAACCGTCGTATGGCTGAGCCACAATTTCGGCTTGTACAGGAAGCAAACGTGATCCACGTTGATTTCCTCTGGTCGTTGCACTGTTTCAACCCTCGCCCGTTTCGGGCAATTGAGATCTATCGCAGGGTCTGGGAAGAGGCCGATCTGGACCTTCTTGAGGATGAGCCTGACATGCAGCCTGTGCCCCGTACACCAATGCCAGCTCCACTCTGGATGAAACTGCCCGGAGGCCGGTTCGGTACAGCTTATGATGGACTGACTGATACGTTGCCGCTGATGACCTATTTTGACGGGCAGGCTGACCCCAGGGCTTCACGTAGCCTAAAGACCGGAGAGAGCAGTTCTGTCGTCGTGGCATTCGAGGAAGAGGATGAGCTGACTGTTGAAGAAGATACGGCGTCCTGGATTATCTGGCATGAATACGACGGGTTACGCCAGCGCATCGCTGACGGTGAGTTTACTCCAACGACTGCTGCTCAGTATCTTCTTCGTTATGGCGCGGTCCGAATTTCAAAAGGCAAGGGCGCTGTCTATCATCGTCTCGCACAGCGGGGACAAACCTTTTCCCGCCTGGGGATAGGCGACAGAGTGTCGCTTCCAGAGCTGGTTGCCAGTCGGCGTTTTAAAATACTCAGTGATTCTGCATACCGTCAGGTTGTAGCCCGGAAATTGCGTGGACAGATAAAAAAGTTCAGATTCTGGGCATGCGTAGCTGCCTGTGTTCAGTTGCACGTACACAACAAGACGGCACTCGGAGAAAGAATTTTAACGTTACTCGAAGGTGAGAGGGAACAGCAACAAGGTGCGATCCAGGCGAAGCTGAAGGCGGGAATGATGGATGCAGTTCTAACTCTGTGTAACCAGCGACTCCGGGTGAAAGAAAATACTAACCAGCCAGAGGAGTTCCGCTATTACCGTGCCGTAAGAGCTCGTTTCATGCGCCATTTATCTGAATGCCTTAAGCCAGAAAATGGCGGCGTTATCCGTGACGTTATCTGGGAACTGAGGGTGCTGAGCAGTGCTCACGGTACGACCAAAACAGGTTTTTACTATGTCGATAGCAATCGCCCGACAGCGAAAGGACTGTTAAACCGCCTTCTGATGAGGATGGTCAAGCAGGTCGTATAAGCGTCTGAAACGCGAAACACACGAAAATGGAGGGGTTATACAAAAAAAACTTAGCTTTGATCGTGATGTAATGTGGACATCATGTCCAAGCGTTGCTGCATCCAGAAAAGTAACTTTAATCCTGTTGATACAGCCCTTGCATTACCTGTTTACGCATAGCGTGGAAACGTTCTAATTAAACCAGACGAATATAAATTTAAATTAATTCACTCACCCCCGGAATCGGGGAACTAAACAAAAGGATCATCAATGCAAAATCAAAATACACCCGCTCAGGAAAAACACACCGTATACCTTTTTAATGCCGAACATGCTGACAAGACAGCCGCCAAGCAAGCCGGGAAACTCTTCACGCTGGACATTGAACACCCAATGACCCTCAACGATCTCTCGCTGCTGTGTGAGTCGGTCGCGGACGCTGTGGGAGCACCTGGCGGAATTAAATATGAAATCACAACAGAGCCTAATGGGGTTCAGGAGGAATACTGAATCAGTGTGGTGTGAGTCCATTTTAATTTGACGTTTCATGAGTTCTATCGAGAGGCTGAAGTATGACTTTGAAAATGGAAAGTTCCCGGACTTCCAAGCCTGAGGGGCCATTTGTATTAATCACTTTTGAGGGGGACGAATTTCTTTTTGATGACAGACATAATGTCGTCAAGATAAATGGCAGGCCTAAAAAAATGGATGTAAAGCGAAATTATTTTGAGTCCGATCTGGGAGAAGGGAAAGCGAAATACTGGACTTTAAATATCGAAGAGGCTCATCGGTTCAATTCGATTGATGAAGCGACAGAACAACTTTGTAAACTGAGTCGCCCTCATCTGATCAAAATTCGCAAAGTTGAGGGGGTATCTGAATGACCAAAGAGATGTTTTTACGCATTTTAAATGAGGCACAGGCTCGTGTGGATAACGATTCGCTTCCGCTTGATGTTCGTATCCGGTCACGCACCACGGTAAATGATTGCGTCATCCGGGCAGATAAAGAGGGGTGGCCTATTGAGTATAAACAGAAGGTCTGGGTAGATGCAGTCAGTGGCTGTTATCTTTAGCGGTTACTTAAGCCAGTTCCTGTGCCCGTGAGCTTAGTAAAGGCGGAAAATGATATGGTCAAGGTGATAAATATCAACGGGAATTTAGTTGAATTACCTGAGCCCTCAGCAAAGTTATCCAAAGCTGAATCACCTGATGGTAGGTTCTCAAAACCTAAAAATAAGATCTCTAAAATACAGCGAGCTGAGCTGCGAATGAAATTTGGGGGGCGTTGTGCCTATTGTGGTTGCAAGCTTCCTGAAAAAGGGTGGCATGCCGATCATGTTGAGCCTGTTCGACGCGACTTTGAACTGGTGAGAGCCCCTGTCGGCAGCGGCGTAACTCATGTTGCCCGAAGTACGGGTAAGGTTATGCACCCTGAACTGCATGCTATAGAAAACTTATTTCCATCATGCGCCCCCTGCAACCTTTTTAAAGGAGCTTTTAGTGTTGAAGGAATGAGAAAAGAAATGGCACTGTTGCAAATAGTCGGTGGTGATAAACTTATCATCCCCTTTTGCTGATGGAGCTGCACATGAACCCATTCAAAGGCCGGCATTTTCAGCGTGA
>NZ_JBLVXX010000108.1:0-3135 GCF_048283985.1 Enterobacter cloacae complex sp. 6730903
ACCAATTATTATTCATTCTGATAAACGCAGAAAAAAAGAAATTCAGCATTGTAAAAAAAATGCAAACCCTGTTATGGATTCAAAGAGGACTTACTGTGTTAGTGTCAGATTAAACAAAAATGAATTATCGAAACTTAATATATTAAGAAAGCATTACTCAAAAGGAGAGTGGCTTCGTATGGCTTCCCTTCAAAACTTGCCTCCTGTTATACCGGCGATTAATACCGAAGCCTGGAAAGCCTTAACTGTCATATCACAAAAGCTAAATCGAATTGCGATCCATATCGACAGTAAGAGTAAAGATAGCCAGCTTACTCATACAGAGCTTTTCGCTGTTAAGCGACAACTTGAAGAGCTTCGCCAGAACCTGTTAAATGCAGATGTATGGAGCAAACCCGATGAAGGGTATGCAGAAGATCAAAAGGGGTAAGAACTTTTCAGGTGTTGTTCATTATGCATTGAAACCGGGAGCACACCACAAAAGTGATCCAGTCGTCATTGGCGGGAACATGTTAGGTGATTCAGCCCTTGAACTGATCGCTGAATTCGATAGCACCAAGCATCTTCGCCAGGATGTCGTAAAACCAGTTTGGCACAACTCGCTTCGCTTACCCGACGGTGAAACACTAACGAATGAACAATGGTCCGGCATCGCAGATGACTACATGAAGAGGATGGGGTTCAGTGATACTCATCTTCGTTGTTATGTGCTTCATGACGATCCGGCCGGTCAGCACATACACATTATCGCAAGTCGCGTAGACCTCAATGGAGGGAAGCTATACCTTGGCAGGAACGAAAACCTCATCAGCACCCGGATCATTAGTGAACTTGAAATCGCTCATAACCTGACAGTTACCAAGACAGCTTCTGCGATTTCACCAAAGCAACCGAAGCGGAAAAAAATCTCTCGCAACGAACAGATGCTATCGGCTCGGACTGGTGTTCCCTCCCCTAAGGAAGCTCTCCAACATATCATTGATAAAAGTTTGGCAGATACACCTGACCTTTTAACTTTTATCAAGAGGCTGGAAGAAGCAGAAGTCGGCTGGACGGCGAATGTCGCTTCTACCGGGAAAATGAACGGGTTCTCTTTTTCCTACCGCGATATAGCTTTCAAAGCTTCGCAATTGGGCAAGAGCTACAGTTGGGCAAATCTTAGTAACAGGCTCAACTACAACCCAGACCATCTAGAAGCTCTGCGAACCGGCATACCACCAGAAGAACCCCCTGCTCCTGCTCCTGCTCCTGCTCCTGCTCCTGCTCCTGCTCCTGCTCCTGCTCCTGCTCCTGCAACGATTTTAAGGACAACTGAGAGAAGGGAAAGTATCGGTGGAAAAATTGCAGAACTGGAATTACGGCTCAGAGAAGACAAACGGAACGAAATCGTAGAAAAGATTCTTCAAAAAAACGCGGTACAACAACAAAAGCATCTCCGCTTCCTTATGTGGCTTGACTCTTTAAGGCAGTTCATAGAGCTTCTCAGAAGCTTTGGTAAGAGTATCCTTCACAACACGCCCCCAAGATTTTCAAAAATCTATGCAACTCAGCATCTAAGCCAGAAAAGAAAAATCCGTTTATAGACATAGCATTGCATCTCTCACCTTAAACCCCATCTCACCTGTTAGTAAATAATTTATGTTAAGTCAAGAAAATATTGATCGTTATTACAGATCGATAATCTAGTTGTGATAGCCAGAACCTATCAAGAGCTAATCATCGATCGGTACAAGCAATTTTACTAAAGAGAGTCGGTCATCGAGAATCTCTGTAAACGCACCATTTAATCTGCAACCTTGAGGTTGATATGAAAAACGAAACAATAAAGTGCCCGTTCTGCTTCAAAGAGAGCCAGTTTGGAGTTAGCGTCTGCACTGGCTGTCATTCAACCATCAAATATGGAGCCGTTTCATCTTGGTTAGCTTTACTAATAGGAATTGTGCTGTTGGCGATAGCTTTCTTCATATTCGCTGTCAGTCAAAGTTTTATATTTGCTGTCGTTATCTATTTTGCATCAGCAATTTCTTTGAGATTCTATTTACGTAAGAAATTTGCACACAGAGCCGTTTTCACACATAAAAGCTAACCCTAATCAACTATAATAAGGAAGATAAAATGAATAAATTTATTGTAACCTCCTTTTTCATTGCAATATTTTTAATTTCTGGCTGTTCAACATCAGGGAACCAAAAAATCAAAAATGAAACGGCTCAAAGCCTTCAATCGAAAATAATTAAAAACAAAACAACTAAGGCAGAGCTACTTGTTCAACTTGGTGAGCCTGACACCAGAACGACTCTTGACGATGGCAACGAGCAATGGAGATATTTCATGTATAACAATCAGTTCAATGCCTCGACTTTTATCCCTGTTGTCGGTTTGCTAACTGGCGGTTCCCAGACTCAGTCTAAAACTCTCGAAATCGACTTCAATGGAGAAACCGTAAGCAAGTGGACATTCTCTACTGATAATAACAATACAAAATCTGGCATTCTTAATTAATCGTTTCCTGGACAAGAAAATGAAAACATACTCAATTCTCGCAGTTATCCTTTCTACTTTTCTATTAACAGCCTGTAATTCCGAACCTTCTGAAAAAGACATATACAATGCTTTCAAAAGTGTTGTAGATAGATCAAATGCAAGTATGAAAGCTCTGAACTCAAGTATTCCCGAAAAAGATCTTTTAAGAATAGATTATGTTAAGAAACTAAGTTGCACAGAAGAAGCAAACAATGTTTATAACTGCATTGTCGATGCCTCGATTAGCAATATGAAACAGACAAAGCCTGTTAAGCTTGTGAAAGCTGATGGTGTCTGGAAAGAAGTTCAGTAGTAGCCTATATCAAGAAGTCTCTTTTAGCCCCTGCATAGGGGCTTTTTTATTGCCTATAACCTGACGGTTCTCACGCGAACTTCATGGGTTAACTCTCCCTCAATTACTTTCATTTCATATTGTGCTTTAAAAGTATTATAAATATCTTCTGCCTGGTTCTGGTTATTATCAATGTAATTAACAAGGGAGTTTAGCTCTCTGATAACAGCTTCCTTATTGTTTAATCGCTGTAACAAAGTACTTGTAAGACATTTGTATACAGAACTAAACATTGTCATAATATTATCAATATTACGATT
>NZ_JBLVXX010000010.1:0-95787 GCF_048283985.1 Enterobacter cloacae complex sp. 6730903
GCTCGGAGATGTGTATAAGAGACAGACAAGTCCGTAATAACGTAGGCCGGGTAAGGCGAAGCCGCCACCCGGCACAATAAACGTCAACCGTGGCTGGTCTGTTCTTCCATCGCGACCGGCCATTTCCGGAAGATAAGCACCGACCAGATCAGCGCGATCAGCGCCGGAATCGCCCCGAGATAGCCAATGGCCGACATCGATACATGCAGGCTGATCTGATTTCCCACCAGCGCACCGGCGCCAATCCCCAGATTAAAAATCCCGGAGAAGAGCGACATCGCGACGTCCGTGGCGTCCGGGGCCAGCGCCAGCACTTTGACCTGCATTCCCAGACCAATAATCATGATTGCCACGCCCCAGAACAGACTGAGGATCGCCAGATGACTCTCGCTGCCTGCCGCAGGCATCAGTAACAGCAGGCATGCCAGCAGCAGACCAATCGCACTGCTTACCAGCGCAGACGCGTGCTGATTGCCCAGCTTCCCGAACAGGATGCTGCCGATAATCCCCGCGCCGCCCAGGATCAGCAGCAGAACGGTGGCGAAGTTAGCGCTAAAGCCCGCCACAACCTGAACAAACGGCTCAATATAGCTGTAGGCCGTGTAATGGGCGGTCACCACAATCACGGTCAGCAGATAGATGCTCATCAGCGCCGGTCGACGCATCAGCAGCGGCAGGCTTTTCAGCGAGCCGGAGTGTTCGCTGGGCAGTTTTGGCAGCAGTTTGATCAGACATACCAGGGTGATCAGCGCCCCCATGCCGATGGCAAAGAAGGTGGTGCGCCAGCCGAAGTATTGTCCCACAATGCGTCCGATCGGCAGGCCTAACACCATCGCCAGCGCCGTTCCGGTGGCAATCAGGCTCAGCGCCTGGGCGCGTTTTCCCGCCGGAGCCAGACGAATGGCGAGCGACGCGGTGATCGACCAGAAAACGGCATGGGCAAACGCGATGCCGACGCGGCTGATGACCAGCACGGTAAAGTTCCATGCCATAAATGACAGCACATGGCTGGCAATGAACACCACAAACAGCCCAATTAGCAGCTTACGACGTTCCATCTGGCTAGTCAGCAGCATAAACGGCAGTGACATCAGCGCTACCACCCATGCATAGATGGTCAACATAATGCCAACCTGTGCCGTTTCCATATGGAAGCTGGCGGCGATATCGGACAGCAGCCCAACCGGAACAAATTCCGTGGTGTTGAAAATAAACGCTGCGATGGCGAGCGTGACCACGCGTAGCCACGCGACCCTGCGGGAAACCGTGTGTGTTGTCATAGGGATATCTGGGATTCGTTGCCTGAAAGATGAGGAGACGATCTTAAAGCCTTAAACGGCGAAAATTCAACCGTTATGTGATGTGAATCACAAAATTTACCTTCATGCAGCGGTAGCGAACGGGGTTGTTTTCATTGAAGATAAAGAACAACACAACAAAAACAGGCGGTAACACGATGCAGGAGATTGATTTTTATCTGGTCGATGCGTTCAGCGCGTCCTCCTTTGGCGGCAACCCGGCGGCGGTGTGCCCGCTCGACGCGTGGCTACCGGATGAGACGTTACTGCGGATGGCACAACAGCATAACCAGTCGGAAACCGCGTTTTTTGTGTGTACCAAAGGGGGGATCGAGTTGCGCTGGTTCACCACGCTCACCGAGGTGAATTTATGTGGTCACGCGACGCTTGCCGCGGCGTATGTTCTGTTTAACGAACTGGATTATCCGGACTCACGCCTTCATTTTGACACCGCCTCTGGTCGCCTGACCGTCAGCCGCGAAGGTGACTGGATGACGCTGGACTTCCCGGCCTGCCCGACGCAGGCACAGACGCCGCCACCGGAGATGCTCACCGCACTCGGTATCAGCCACTACGTCGAGGCGCGAAAAGGCCGCGCCTGGGTGCTGGTACTGGAGAGCCGCGAGCAGGTAGAAGCCCTTAATCCGGATTTCTCCGCCATGACGCCGGGCGAGCATAAAGTGGCCGTCACTGCCCGGGACGAGGGGGAATACGACTTTGTCAGCCGTTTCTTCTCGCCAGGCGTGGCCGTGCCGGAAGATCCTGTCACCGGCTCCGCGCACACCATGCTGATCCCGTACTGGAGTGAACGGCTTGGCAAAACACAGATGTTTGCCCGCCAGGTTTCTGCCCGTGGAGGAGACGTACGCTGCGAACTCAAGGGCGACCGCGTGCGGATGGGCGGGCAGGCGGCGCTGTATCTGAAGGGCACAGTATTTCTGCGCTGAATAAATCTAAGAGGAACCAACGATGCAGGAAATTGATTTTTATCTGGTAGATGCCTTCAGCGACAGGGCGTTCGGCGGCAATGCGGCGGCGGTGTGTCCGCTGGAAGCGTGGCTGCCGGATGAGACGCTGCTGAAGATGGCGAAGCAGCACAATCAGTCAGAGACGGCGTTCTTTGTCCGAACGGATTACGGGTTTGAACTGCGCTGGTTTACCACGCAGGATGAAATTAACCTCTGCGGCCACGCAACCCTCGCGGCTTCTCACGTTATTTTCGAATACCTGGATTATCCGCATACGGAAATCACCTTCACCACGCGCTTTGTCGGCGATCTGACGGTACAACGCAGCGGCGACTGGCTGACGCTTAATTTCCCGGCGTGGTCAACCGAGGTTGTCGATACTCCACCCGCGGTGCTGTTCAGCGCGCTGGGCATTAACGCGGCAAACGAGGTGCGTGTGGGGCGTGACTACATGGTGGTGCTCGACAGCCAGCGGCAGGTGGAGGCGCTGACGCCGGATATCGCGGCCATGCTCCCGCTGGGGAAAATGGTCTGCGTTACGGCGCCGGGGGATGAGTATGATTTCGTCAGCCGCTTCTTCTGCCCGGGGGAAGGGGTGCCGGAAGATCCGGTGACGGGATCAGCTCACAGCATGTTGATCCCGTACTGGAGCGAAAAGCTCGGTAAAACGCAGATGTCGGCCCGCCAGATCTCCTTGCGCGGCGGGGATCTGCGCTGCGAGCTGAAAGGCGACCGCGTGCTGATTGGCGGACAGGCCACGCTGTATATGAAGGGGAAAATTTTCCTTCGACTCCAGGACTACGTTCAACATTAACAACTGGGCGCTGGTGGCTGACGCTCGTTCAGCAGCGCGATAAACGCCTCAAGCTGGCGAGTCATCGCCCCGCGTCGCCACACCAGCCAGGTGGTGAGCCAGCGCCAGTTTTCCGCCAGCGGCCACGCCGCCACCTGATGATGCCCCGGCATGCTCTCCAGCATGGAGCGGGGCATCAGCGCAATGCCTGCCCCGGCAATCACGCAGGCGAGCATCCCGTGATAGGACTCCATCTCGTGGATCCGTCCCGGCGTGACGCGGTCGGCATGGAACCAGCTCTCCAGATGACGCCGGTAAGAACAGTTGGCGCGAAAGGCATACACGTCGCTGCCGCTCACCTGTGTAGCTTTTGACACTTCCGCGTGACCCGCAGGGGTGACCAGCATCATCTCTTCCTGGTAAACCGGCATCCCTTCCAGTTCCGGGTGCGAGAGCGGCCCGTCGACAAAGGCGGCGCTGAGCGTCCCCTCAAGCACGCCGTCAATCATCGTACCGGAAGGCCCGGTGGACAACGCAAACTGAATGCGCGGATAGCGCTGGTTAAACCGCGCCAGACTTTCCGGAATGCGCACGGCGGCGGTACTTTCCAGCGCGCCGAGCGAGAATAATCCCTGCGGTTCATCCCCGGCGACGACCATTCGCGCTTCGTCGACCAGCGCCAGGATCTGCTTGCTGTAGCGCAAAAAATTGTGCCCGGCGGGGGAAAGCCGCAGGCGCTGATTCTCGCGAATAAACAGTTCCACGCCGAGGTCCGCTTCTAGCTGTCGGATGCGTGTGGTGAGGTTTGACGGCACCCGGTGTACCTTCTGCGCCGCCTGGGTAATGCTGCCGGTCAGTGCGACGGCGTTAAACATCTCAAGCTGTGTTAAGTCCATTCCGTTCTCGATTCGTGAATAAGGTGGTGAGTATTATTCATTTTTAAGAAATAGCAGAGTAGGCCACAATCAATCAACTGTTATTACGTGGAGAACATCATGACCTATTCATCTGCTACCCATGCCCACTCTGTCAACCCGGCTACCGGCGAAACGCTGGCTGCTTACCCGTGGGCAACGTCCGGTGACGTTGAGCGTGCCATTGCGCAGGCGGATACCGGTTTTCGTCAGTGGCGACGCGAAAGCGTGGCGCACCGGGCGCAAAAACTTCGCGATCTGGGTGCGGCGCTGCGTAGTCGTGCGGAAGAGATGGCGCAGACTATCTCCCGGGAGATGGGCAAGCCCATTATGCAGGCGCGTGCGGAGGTGGCTAAATCCGCCAGCCTTTGCGACTGGTACGCTGAACACGGCCCGGCGATGCTGCACCCGGAATCTACCCAGGTCGATAATGCGGTGATTGAGTACCGCCCGCTGGGGCCCGTTCTGGCGGTGATGCCATGGAACTTTCCGCTCTGGCAGGTGCTGCGCGGTGCGGTGCCGATCCTGCTGGCAGGGAACAGCTATCTGCTTAAACATGCGCCAAATGTGCTCGGCTCGGCGGAGCTGATCGGGAAGGTGTTCGCGGATGCCGGTTTCCCGGAGGGGGTCTTTGGCTGGGTGAATGCGACGAATGACGGCGTCAGTCAGGCGATTAACGATCGTCGTATCGCGGCGGTGACCGTAACCGGCAGCGTTCGGGCTGGTGCGGCAATTGGCGCGCAGGCGGGCGCGGCGCTGAAGAAATGTGTGCTGGAGCTGGGCGGCTCCGATCCGTTTATCGTTCTGAACGATGCCGATCTGGATCTGGCCGTCAACGCGGCGGTGGCCGGACGTTATCAGAATACCGGGCAGGTTTGTGCGGCGGCGAAACGCTTTATTGTGGAAGCGGGCGTGGCGGACGCCTTTACCCAACGCTTTGTTGACGCGGTCAAGGCGCTGAAGATGGGCGCACCGGATGAGGAAGATAACTATATTGGCCCGATGGCGCGATTTGATCTTCGCGATGAATTGCATCAGCAGGTGCAGGCTACGCTGGCGGAAGGGGCGACCCTGCTGCTCGGCGGAGAGAAGCTTGCCGGGAGCGGAAATTATTATGCACCAACCGTACTCGGCGGTGTCACCCCACAGATGACGGCCTTCCGACAGGAGCTGTTTGGCCCGGTGGCCGCAATTACCGTCGCGAAGGATGCGACGCATGCGTTGCAGCTGGCTAACGACAGCGATTTTGGCTTATCGGCGACGGTCTTTACCGCGAACGATGCGCTGGCTGAAACCTTCTCTCGCGAGCTGGAGTGCGGCGGGGTGTTTATCAACGGCTACAGCGCCAGCGATGCGCGCGTCGCGTTTGGCGGGGTGAAGAAGAGCGGCTTCGGGCGAGAGCTTTCTCATTTCGGTCTGCATGAGTTCTGTAATGTGCAGACGGTGTGGAAGGATCGCGTCTAGTCTTGTTGCCGGGTAAGGCCAGGCCGCTACCCGGCAATTCACGTTTCCTGTCATTTTTGCGTAATGGTTCTGTCATTTTCGTTTCGTAGACTCGCTCGCGCCTAACGTATTGTTACAGAAGAAAATTATGAACCTAACGCAAATTTTTCGCCGTCTTGCGCCGCGCTTTATCCCTCGTCAGTTTGGCCTGCTGACCGGCATCTTTTGTATTATTGGCCTTTTCTCCGCCCTGCAACTCTCTTCCTCCTTCCTGCTCACCGCCTCCCTGAATCAAGCCCAGCGTAACGAACAGCGCAATCAGCTGGCCTGGCAGCAGCAGAGCAGGCTGGATCAGGCCCGTATTTCCCTGCTGGCGGCCAGCGATCTGCTCAACCGCGCCGGCGTGTACTTTATGCAGGATAAAGAGACCGGCTCGGAAGGGAGCTGGCATAGCCTGATGGACGAGGCGCAAAAATCCCTGGCGGCGTCACAGCAGGCATGGCAGGCCTGGCTTGCGCTTAACCCGCCGAAAGACGACGGGCTGGTTAACAGCTATCAGCTGTTTTTCGACGCCATCCGGGAGCAGGCGGAGGGGCTGGTGAAAACCAACAGCATTGACCTCTTTTTCGCCGTACCCGCCCAGGCGTTTCAGACCGATTTTAATGACAACTTCGCACGCTATCAGCAACGGAGTGAGAAGCAGGCGATACAGGGGCGTCAGTGGCTCATGGAACAACTCTCAGGCCTGCAACGGCTGTTCCTGTTTGCGCCGCTGGTCCTGCTGACCATTGCCATAGCCGTCTGGTTCGGAATGGCGAAGTGGGTGATATCCCCGCTACGCCGTCTGATTATCCATATTAACCAACTTGCGGCAGGGGATTTGTCAGGCACGCCGCCTGACGTTGTGCGCTTTAACCGTGAAATCAGCCAGCTCAGCGGCAGTATTACCGCCATGCAGCGCGGGCTACAGCAGTTGGTGACCCAGGTCAGCGAGGCCACTACCTCCATGGTTGAAAATATTGGATCGCTTGCGCAGGGGAATCAGAAGCTTTATCAGCAGTCTACGCGACAGGCCAAAGAGCTGGAGGAGGTGACCGCGCACATCGCCGATCTCGAAACCCACGTTGAGGGGAACACGGGGTATGCAAAACTCGCCCGCTCGCGCGCGGATGAAGCCCGACAGGCTGCCGCTGGCGGGGAGAAGATGATGTCAGCGGTGAATGGCTCGATGCAGATGATCGTCGACCGATCCTCAGAGATGCGCGGGATCGTCGCGATGATCGACAGCGTGGCGTTTCAGACCAACATTCTGGCCCTCAATGCTGCCATTGAAGCCGCCCATGCGGGAGAGCAGGGGCGCGGGTTTGCGGTGGTCGCCCGGGAAGTGGGGCTGCTGGCCAGAAAAAGCAGTCACTCTACGCAAACCATCCAGGCGCTGATTAACCACTCGCTACAGGGCATTGAAGAAGGTTCTCAGGTGGTAAACCGTCTGGAAGAGAATTTGCAACAGGTCACCGGGCTGGTGGCGAATCTGAGCAGCCTGCTGAATGATATTTCGCTGGCCACCCTGAATCAGGGGGACAGCATTCATCAGATGACCCGTCAGCTTCAGGCGCTTAACCAGGTATCACGTCAGACAGATGTGCTGGTTAGCGAAGCGTCAAATGCCTCTGAGCGCCTGCATCAGCAGTCAGATCTTTTGTTGCAGGCCGTCTCGCGTTTTCGTCTCCCTGCCTGACGTGACGTATAAGCCTCTGTTATACTCGCAGCCCGTTTTAGCCTGAGGGCAAGGAGCAAAGTGTGGCTGCGGTCATCCATAATGAGATGCTGGACGAGATTCTGGCGCAGGTTCGTCCGTTACTGGGGCAGGGTAAGGTTGCCGATTACATTCCCGCGCTGGCCTCGATCAGCGGTAATAAGCTCGGCATCGCCATTTGTACTATTGACGGGCAGCGTTTTCAGGCGGGAGACGCGCTGGAGCGCTTTTCGATTCAGTCGATTTCAAAAGTGCTTAGCCTCGTTGCCGCCATGCGCCAGTATGACGAGCAGGAGATCTGGCAGCGGGTGGGCAAAGATCCGTCCGGTCAGCCGTTCAACTCCCTTCTCCAGCTGGAAATCGAACAGGGTAAGCCGCGTAACCCGTTTATTAACGCCGGGGCGCTGGTGGTGTGCGATATGCTGCAAAGCAGACTGAGCGCGCCGCGTCAGCGGATGCTCCAGATTGTGCGGCAGCTTTCCGGCGTGCAGGACATCGCCTACGATCCGGTGGTAGCGCGCTCTGAGTTTGAACACTCGGCACGTAACGCCGCTATCGCCTGGCTGATGAAGTCCTTCGGCAACTTTCATAATGACGTTGCCACGGTGCTGCAAAACTATTTTCATTACTGCGCGCTGAAGATGAACTGCGTCGAACTGGCGCAGACTTTTCTGTTTCTGGCGCATCAGGGCCATGCCCCGCATCTGGGCGAGGACGTTGTCTCCCCGATGCAGGCCCGCCAGATCAACGCCTTAATGGCAACCAGCGGCATGTATCAGAATGCCGGGGAGTTTGCCTGGCGCGTGGGGTTGCCGGCTAAATCCGGCGTTGGCGGTGGGGTCGTGGCGATTGTCCCTCACGAGATGGCGATTGCCGTCTGGAGCCCGGAACTGGACGAGACCGGAAATTCACTGGCGGGCGTGGCGGCGCTGGAACAGCTGACCAAACGCCTTGGACGGTCCGTATACTGATGTCCACGTTAGATCCTCTTTTCGCGCGCCTGGCTCGCTCCACGTTTCGTTCGCGTTTTCATTTAGGGACGAAAGAGCGGCAATACTGCTGGGATAAGGGCGCGGAGACTATCGATCAGCATGCCGCTGATTTTATCGCCGCGCGGCTGGCGCCTGCACACCCGGTGAATGACGGTAAGCAGACGCCGATGCGCGGCCATCCGGTTTTTATCGCCCAGCATGCCACGGCTACCTGCTGTCGGGGCTGTCTGGCTAAGTGGCATGCTATCCCGCAGGGCGTGCCGCTGAGTGCGCAGCAACAACAGTATATCGTCAACGTAATTCATCATTGGCTGGTCATAGAGGTAAATCGTGCCTCCTGAACTGACAATGTCTCTGTTTAAGCTACGCTTTTACTAATGCTCAGCGTCAGGAGACGTTATGAAAGCACCTCAAATTCCCGTTAATGAAGCGGAGCGCATGAATGCGCTGCGCGAGTCCGGTCTGCTTGAGATCGACAATTACCCCGCGTTTGATCGTCTTACGCGGCTGGCAACACGCTTTTTCAGGGTGCCGCTGGCGATGATTACGCTGGTGGATGACCACGCCGCGATCGTGAAGTCTGCCGACGGCCGGGCACTCGCCAGCCAGCCTCGCGATCTCTCGTTTTGTGGTCATACGATCCTGGGTGACGCGCCGCTGGTGGTGAGTGACACGCTGCTGGACGAACGCTTTGCGGATAATCCGCAGGTGGCGGGAGATCCGGGCGTGCGCTTTTATGCCGGTTTCCCGCTGCGTTTACGTGACGGGGCGTGCGTGGGATCGTTGTGTCTCATTGATTACGCGCCGCGTGAGTTTACGGCGGCGGATGTCGCCGTACTGGCCGATCTCAGCGCGCTGGCAGAGGATGAATTTGCGGCCGTTAGCGCGGCCACAACCGATGAACTCACGGGGCTGTTTAACCGTCGCGGGTTTAACCAGTTTGCGCAGTTTGCACTGTCGGTTTCGCAGCGTCGGGCAGAACCGTTAACCCTTGGCTGGCTGGATCTGGACCATTTCAAAACCATTAACGATCGCTTCGGACATCAGGAGGGGGATAAGGCTCTGAAAGCGATGGCCGCCCTGATGCGTTCCTCGTTCCGCGAGGCCGATCTGCTGGTACGTTTCGGGGGCGATGAGTTCGCGGTGCTGTTTGCGGATACCGATGAGCCTGGCGCCTGGATCGCCATGCAGTATCTCGTCGAACAAACGGAAAAGTATAACGCGCGTCAGTTGCATCCCTGGTCGTTACAGTTCTCCTGGGGGCTGAGCGAGTTCGATCATCACCGCAATGATATGCAGGCATGGCTAAAACACGCGGATGCGCAAATGTACGCCATGAAGCGGCAACACTACGGTGAAAAATGACATAACGAAATCCTATGCCATCGCTTATTGCGTTACAAAAATGTTAATAGCAAAGTGGAGAGATTCAACCTAAGGACGCGAAATGAACTCTCCCATGCTGATTAAACCTCTCTCCCGGCAGGACATCCTCACCCACATTGATGCTCTGAACGATATCCTGGTCAACTGTGTCAACGGCGGCGCCTCCGTCAGCTTTATGCTGCCTTTTTCTGCCGGGAAAGCCCATACCTTCTGGCTCGGCGTCGCAGAGAGCGTCGGGCGCGACGAGCGTACCGTCCTGGGCTGTTTTGATGCGGACCAGGGGCTGGTTGGCACGGTCCAGCTAATCACCGATCAGCCTGAAAACCAGCCGCACCGGGCAGATGTCGCGAAACTGCTGGTTCATGAGAAGGCGCGCCGTAAAGGGGCGGCAATGGCGCTGATGCAAGCCCTGGAGGCGGTTGCGCGTGAAAAAGCGCTTACGGTGCTGGTGCTTGATACCTCGACCGGCAGCGGCGCGGAGACGTTTTACCAACGTGCGGGCTGGCAAAAGGCGGGGGAGATCCCACGCTACGCCCTGATGCCGAACGGGGACATGACGGCGACCTCGGTGTTCTATAAATTTCTGTGATTATTTTTCACCATCGCGTCCTGAGTTGATCCAGACAGGGGTTATGGTCCTGAAGTTTTGATAAGTTATCACACCAATCTTATCAGGCTGTATGACTAATCATAAAGGACCTCCATTGTGAACACACTCAACCGTCGTGATTTCCCCGGTGCGCGCTATCCTGAACGTATCATCCAGTTTGGCGAAGGTAACTTCCTGCGCGCGTTCGTTGACTGGCAAATCGACCTCTTAAACGAGCATACCGATCTCAATTCAGGTGTGGTGATTGTGCGGCCGATCCAGAGCGATTTTCCCCCGTCGCTGAGCACCCAGGAGGGTCTGTATACCACGATTATTCGTGGTCTGAATGAGCAGGGGGAAGCGGTAAGCGATGCGCGTCTTATTCGTTCCGTGAACCGTGAAATCAGCGTCTACAGCCAGTACGATGAATTTCTGAAGCTCGCCCATAATCCGGACATGCGGTTTGTCTTCTCCAATACCACGGAGGCGGGGATCAGCTATCACGCGGGGGATAAGTTTGACGATGCACCAGCGGTCAGCTATCCGGCCAAACTGACGCGTCTGCTGTTCGAGCGCTTTACCCACTTTAACGGGGCAGCGGATAAAGGCTGGATTATCATTCCTTGCGAACTCATCGACTACAACGGCGATGCCCTGCGTGAACTGGTGCTGCGCTATGCACAGGAGTGGGCGCTGCCGGCGGCATTCATTACGTGGCTGAATGATGCTAACACCTTCTGCTCGACGCTGGTTGACCGCATTGTTACCGGCTATCCGCGTGATGAGGTGGCAGAGCTGGAAGCCGGTCTGGGCTATCACGACAGCTTCCTCGACACGGCGGAACATTTCTATCTGTTTGTTATTCAGGGGCCGAAATCACTTGCAGCTGAACTGCGCCTGGATAAATACCCGCTCAACGTCCTGATTGTTGACGATATTAAACCGTATAAAGAGCGTAAGGTGGCGATCCTCAACGGCGCGCACACGGCGCTGGTTCCGGTCGCTTTTCAGGCCGGCCTGGATACGGTAGGGGAAGCCATGAACGACGCGGAAATTTGCGCGTTCGTAGAGAAGGCTATTTATGAGGAGATTATTCCGGTCCTGGATCTGCCGCGCGACGAGCTGCACTCCTTCGCCAGTGCCGTAACGGGGCGTTTCCGTAATCCGTACATTAAGCATCAGTTGCTGTCGATTGCACTGAACGGGATGACCAAGTACCGCACCCGTATTCTGCCGCAACTGCTGGCAGGGCAGAAGGCGACCGGCAAATTGCCAGCACGTCTGACCTTTGCTCTGGCTGCGCTGATTGCATTTTACCGTGCCGAGCGCAACGGTGAGCGCTATCCGGTGCAGGACGATGCGCACTGGCTTGAACGTTACCAGCAGCTGTGGACGCAACATCACGACAAACAGGTCACTACCCGTGAACTGGTATCGTCGGTGTTAAGCGTGAGCGAGCACTGGGAACAGGATCTCACTCTGGTGAACGGACTGGTAGACCAGGTTGCGCAGGATCTGGATGCGATTTTAAGCAAAGGCATGCGCGATGCGGTGAAACCACTCTGCTAATCATTATGCCCGGCGTTGGCCGGGTTTTTCACAGACCCTATTTAGTTACAACATACTATACGTTCTTTTTTTAAAAAGTACTTGCAGCACCGTGCGGTTAAGGCTCAACAGGTCAGAAAATGCAATGAACTATTAACATGCTTGCAACCGTGAGGGGGATCACGTTTAATAGCCGCGCTCTTTACTTTTCTGAAGCTGATTATGATTGTTCGTCCTCAACAGCACTGGCTGCAACTGATTTTTGTCTGGCATGGTTCGGTACTTCCCAAAATTTATACCCGACTGCTGCTTAACTTCCTGCTTTCCATCGCCGTGATTGTCATGCTGCCGTGGTACACCTCGCTGGGTATCCGGTTTACCGTCGCGCCGTTCAGCATTCTGGGCGTGGCTATCGCCATCTTCCTGGGATTTCGCAATAACGCCTGTTATTCGCGCTACGTTGAGGCGCGTCTGCTTTGGGGGCAGTTGATGATAGCGGCGCGCTCGCTGTTTCGCGAGGTAAAAAACACCTTGCCGGATGATAAACATCTTGGAGAGTTTGTCCGCCTGCAAATCGCGTTTGCTAACTGTCTGCGTATGACCCTGCGCAGAGAAACCAATGCCGATCAGCTGTCCCGCTATCTGGCTCCTGACGATTTACGCAAAGTGATGGACGCCAACTCGCCGGCGAACCGTATCCTGCTGATTATGGGGGAGTGGCTGGCCGTACGGCGGCGTAGCGGGCACCTTTCAGACATCCTGTTTCACAGCCTCAACAACCGCCTGAACGATATGTCCATCGTGCTGGCTGGCTGTGAGCGTATCGCCAATACGCCAGTCCCGTTTGCCTATACGCTGATCCTGCACCGGACGGTGTATCTGTTCTGCATCATGCTGCCGTTTGCGCTGGTAGTTGATCTGCATTACATGACGCCCTTTGTCTCTGCGCTGATTTCCTACACCTTTATCTCGCTGGATACGCTGGCCGAAGAGCTGGAAGATCCGTTTGGGACGGAAGATAACGATCTGCCGCTGGACGCCATCTGCAACATGATGGAGCGCGATCTGTTGCAGATGAACGATGAAGAGAATATCCCTGAAAGACTGATGCCGGATAAGCATTATCAGCTGACCTGACGGGCATTCCACTCATCGCGGGTGATTTCCCACAGCTCCGAATCCAGCAGGCCGCTGACATAGGCTTTCTTCTCCGTCCTGATGAGCCGCATGCCGCTGCTGTCTGAAATACGTCGGGAGCGGCTGTTGGCCGCCGCTTTCGGCGCGCGTAACACCGGTTTATTGAGCGTATTGAACCAGTAATCCGTGGCCGCAATACTCGCCTCGCGCATATATCCCTGGCCCTGAAATTCCGGCGCGAGCCAGAAGCCCCGGTTGTTGTCCTCCACGTCATACAGGCAAATCAACCCCATCAGTTCGTCAGGCGCTTCGCGACGGCGAATCGTCCAGAACCACGCAATCCCTTTGGCCATATCGGGCAGTGCAACGTTGTTGACATAATTTTCTGCACCGTTTTCCGGGTAGGGCCAGGGGACTGAAGCCACCATATAGCGGATAATCTCCCAGCGCGGATAGCGTTGCTGGATCTGGACGGCATCTTCTGCAATCAGGGGGCGTAATATCAGGCGCTCGGTGGTAAGTGTGGGTATGGTCATCCGCTGATCTCCATAATTAAGCGTTATGCTTTTGTTTAGGTTCTGGTATTTTCATCTTAATAACATTCTGTTGCGATGTACTGTACTAAAACGATGTTGAGTTAACGTCATCAACCTGCTTGAAAAGGAGAAGGGTATGGTTTTACCTGGGATAAACCTTGATAAAAACTTACCGGGCTACGATTTTGCGAAAATGTCGGGAGTTGGGGCTGCGGATTTCGATTTTAAAGCGCTTGGTGCCGCCATGGACTGTCATCGTGAATTTGCTCACGCGGGTATCATTTACTCTGACGGCCCCCAACGCTTCCTGGTGCGACCCGGCAAAAGACATCCTCAAGGGCAAAGTGGAATAGTAACGCATGTTATCGTGACCAAAGCCTCCTCGTTTCCGTCTGCTTCCACAGCAGGAAAAGCATTGAGTGATGCAGTTTCTTCTACTTCCATGGGAACTGAAATTGCCTCAACCGTTCTGTCATGTGGCGCGATGATCATAACTGGCGGAGTGATGCTCGCTGGAACAGCAGCAACTCCCCTTACCGCAGGCGGGGGAAGCGTACTGGTCGCTATTGGCTACGCCGGAACGGCTGCCACCGGTCTGCAATGTGTGAATGGCCTTTATCGAATTTATGATTTGGTTGAAAATGACGGTGCCAATGTCGCCTGGCTGGATACCCAGGACTGGTATGTCGCCACATCCACTTCCTTAGATGTCATTTCTCTGGCAAGCGCAGGCGGTGCACTCAAAGAGGCTGTTACTACCTGGCGTGCGATGAAATCCGTTTCGTCCTTGAAAGCAACCGAGTGGCTAAAAAATTATCCTCGTCAGGACCGTGCTCGACTGACTGAATTAATTATTCGCGCTCAAAACCCTGGTATAAGCAATAAAGAAGTCAAAGCGCTTATTCGAGCTGGCTTTTATCCAAAACGATTCCCATCTGGTCCTGTTCAGGTTGAGCTCACCCGGCAATTAGGTCAAGTTGTAACAAGTGCCGCGGCGCTTGCAGGAAGCGCTGTAAGCGGAGTTATTGCCGCTCCGGGGAACATACCTCGTACCAGTAAATACATTATTGGTACTATCCAGTCACTGGCGGTTTTTTAATGAAAATTCTGCGCTTGTTAACCGGACACGTTTCTTACGAGCTCCTGCAACACGGAAAACGGATTGAGGACGCTATTGCCCGTCATGACAATGACTTATTAAACCATTCCACCCCCGAACTGGAGCGGTATTTTTCACGCCCGCTTAGTGAGCTGCCACGGCAAAATGCTTATCCGGTAGCGATATTATTACCGCTATTTCTGGTGATTTTTGCGTTTAATTTGCTGCCATTTCTCCAGACAATATCCAGTATGTCGCCATCGCTACATGCACTCAGTTTTTTTGTCCCATCGCTAGCGATACTTATCTTCCTGATGCTCGCGAGTGCCTTCCTTGCCCGGGGATACACTTCAGGACTAACAGGATTTTTAGCGCTTTTCATCATCCTGCTCACATTAACGGTACTGCAATGGCTTCACTATCTGACGATGTCTGACGGCAGTAGCTGGCAGCTGATCATTGCAACGATCGCTTTGGTAATTAGCCGTATGGTGTTAAACAGTCGAGGCTTTGTGCTGTTCACGCTATATTGTCGTTCGAAGCGTCTTGCCACGCTGGCTCGCATCATGCGCCTGAAGAGCAGTAAGGATAATGTGAGGAACACATGACACTCGTCGTACGCCCGTTACAGGCAGAAGATTACCCACAATGGCGACCACTGTGGGATGGCTATACCCATTTTTATGAGTGCTACCTTGACGAGTCCGTTACCGCGGCCACCTGGGACAGGGCGCTCGCAGATTCATCACCCCTGTTTTGCCGGGTCGTGGAGAAAGACGGCAACGTCATCGGCTTCGCCATGTGTGTCCTGCATGAAGGGACCTGGTCAACCGCGCCGGTTTGCTATCTGGAAGATCTGTTTGTCGACGCAGCCGAACGTGGCGCAGGGGCGGGTAAAGCGCTTATCGACGCTCTGATCGATGAGGGCAAGCGGGAAGGGTGGTCAAAACTCTACTGGGTAACCCGTATGAACAATCCGGCGCGTAAGCTGTATGACCACTATGGTGAAGCCGACGATTACGTCCGGTACCGAATCTCGCTTTAGTCGTTTCATACCTGGGTTTGTATCACACTGTATCTGCGTCTGTGATACATACACAGGTATGCAATAAAACCGCATCCGCACACATCTCCTATACAAACGCATGGTGTTATATCTCCGTCAACTGAACTTACCCGGAGATAACATCATGTTTAATAAACTCGCATACTCAGCCGTCGCCCTGACCGTTTCACTTGGCATCGTGATGTCCTGTCAGGCAGAAGCGACGGGTAAGGATTACGCGTCGGCCTTTAACCAGGTTAAACAGATTAACGCTGGCGATTTGAACGTCGGTTACGTCGATATCGGGCCAAAAGAGGGGCAACCGGTGATCCTGCTGCATGGCTGGCCGTACGACATTCACAGTTATGCAGACGTGGCCCCCGCGCTGGCTGCGAAGGGGTATCGTGTCATTGTGCCGTCCCTGCGCGGGTACGGCACCACGCGCTTTATTTCTGATAAAACGCCGCGAAACGGCCAGCCTTCGGCAATGGCAAAAGACATCGTCAACCTGATGGACGCCCTGAATATCAAACAGGCGGTGTTTGCCGGTTATGACTGGGGGGCGCGTACGGCGGATATCGTTGCGGCGCTCTGGCCGGAACGGGTGAAATCGCTGGTCTCGGTAAGTGGCTACCTGATCAGCAGCCAGGCGATTGGCAAACAGCCTTTACCGCCGAAGGCAGAGGTTCAGTGGTGGTATCAGTTCTATTTCGCCACCCCGCGCGGTGCGGAAGGCTATGCTAAAAATACGCACGATTTTGCCCGGTTGATCTGGTCCCAGGCTTCGCCTGACTGGAAATTCAGCGATGCCACCTTCAATGCCAGCGCCAAATCCCTCGATAATCCGGACCACGTTGCCGTCACGCTCAGTAATTACCGCTGGCGTCTGGGGCTGGAGAAGGGGGAGCAGAAATATGACGCCTACGAACAAAAGCTGGCTACGCTGCCGAACATTACGGTGCCGACCATCACCATCGAGGGCGGTAACAACGGAGCACCACATCCTGCACCCGCCGCCTATGCGGGGAAATTCACCGGAAAATATGAGCACCGTACTTTCGGCGCAACGGTTGGTCACAACCCGCCGCAGGAAGATCCGCAGGACTTTGTTAACGCCGTTGTCGACGCGGATAAGCTCTGATATGTGCTATTTTCAATCCGTTACCTCTTAATCAGGAGCCTGCGGTGGAGCATATTGATCACATCCTTGTCGTCGATGACGACAGGGATATTCGTGAACTGATTGTCGATTACCTCGTGAAATCCGGCTACCACGCCTCTGGCGCGGCGAACGGGAAAGAGATGCGCGTAGTGCTCGACAAACAGCATATCGACCTGGTGGTGCTGGACGTGATGATGCCCGGCGATGATGGCCTGACGCTGTGTCGGCAGCTGCGCAGCAGCAGGCATAAGGATCTGCCGATCCTGATGCTCACCGCGCGCAACGAGGACACGGACCGGATCCTGGGGCTGGAGATGGGCGCCGACGATTACGTGGTGAAACCGTTTGTGGCCCGCGAACTGCTGGCGCGTATCAAAGCTATCCTGCGTCGTTTTCGTACTATGCCGCCTAATCTTCAGGTGACCGAGGCAGGGCGCCTGGTGGTGTTCGGGGAATGGCAGCTGGATACCGTGGCGCGTCATTTGATTGATAACGAGGGGATGGTTGTGGCGCTCAGCGGGGCGGAATATCGCCTTTTGCGCGTATTCCTCGATCATCCTCAACGGGTGCTGACCCGCGACCAGCTGCTGAACCTGACGCAGGGACGTGATGCCGAGCTGTTTGAACGTTCGATTGATCTCCTGGTGAGCCGCGTGCGACAGCGTCTGAATGAAGATGCCCGCACGCCCGCCTACATTAAAACCGTTCGCAGCGAGGGCTACGTTTTTACCATGCCGGTGACCATCGTCGAGGCCAATGAATGACGCTGTGGCCCCGCACCTTACTGGCCCGGCTGCTGATCATTGTGCTGCTTGGACTCTTGCTGGCTAACGCGCTCAGCCTGACGCTGGTCATGGTTGAGCGAATGCGCAGCGCGCGTACGGTTATGCTGGGCAATCTTGAGAACGACGTGGCGACCAGCGTGGCCATTCTCGACCGGCTTCCGGCCAAAGAGCGGCCAGAGTGGCTGGAACGGCTCAGTCGCGGTAATTATCGTTATATCCTTGGCCCCGGCGAGGCAGGCGCCGCGCCAACAGACAAGCGCTCGCGGGATGCGATTCGCACCCTGAAAGAGACGCTTTCAGCCCAATATCCGCTTCAGTTTACGGCGGTGCCAGGGCCGATTTCCCATATTCAGGCCCATCTGACGCTCCGCGACGGCGCACCGCTCACCATCGATCTGATTCCGCGCATGCCGCCTGTCGCCAGCTGGTTGCCCGTGGTGCTGGTTCTTCAGCTGTTACTTGTCGCGCTCTGCTCCTGGGTTGCCGTGCGCCAGGTTGTCCGGCCCTTCCTGCAATTCACGCGCGCGGTTGATTCCCTCGATCCTGCGGCCCATTCTCCGATGACTGAACAAGGTCCGGTTGAGGTGCGTCAGGCAGCGCACGCTTTTAATGAGATGCAGTCGCGGATACAGACGTATCTGCGTGAACGCGCGCAGATTCTGGCGTCCATTTCTCACGATCTTCAGACGCCCATCACGCGCATGAAGCTGCGGATCGAAATGGCGGATCAGCCCGAACTCCGCGATAAGCTGCTGAGCGACCTGGATAATATGTCACGCCTGGTACGGGAGGGGATTGCCTATGCCCGGTCATCAGAATCCCTGGAAGAGACCACGCTGAAGCTGGAGCTGAACGCGTGGGTTAACAGCATCGCCAGTGATTATCAGGACATTGGTAAAAACGTGCAGTTTCATGCACGCAATGCGCGTCTGCCGATCGTCACTCGTCCCGAGGCATTGCGCCGGGTAATGACCAACCTGCTGGATAATGCGCTGAAGTTTGGCGATAGCGCGGTAATAGAGATTGATGAAGATGAAAGGCAGGTCGCGATCCGCATTATGGATAACGGCCCTGGCATCCCGGAGGCAGAACTGGAGGCGGTGTTACAACCGTTCTACCGGGTTGAAACATCGCGCAACCGGGAAACGGGCGGCACCGGGTTAGGCCTCGCCATTGCCGCGCAGCTCACCGCCCAGCTTGACGGGAAATTGCAGCTTGCAAACCGGGCAGAGGGCGGGCTGGCCGTAAGCGTAACCCTTCCGCGCGGTTAATTGTACGCCTGTGTATCTGCACGCCGCGCCGATACGCAGGCAGACAAAATTCAGCTTTTCGCACACGGCCTGAACACATTCGTACGGTGAAATGACCTCACTGCACCTTCGCAGCAACCGTATCGTGAGGTCGTTATGTTTCTGATAATCGCTTTTTTAGGCGGCATGATTAGCCTGCTCAGTCCGTGCACGCTTCCCGTCATTCCTCTGCTGTTCGCTGGCTTTCAGGGGCAGCGCAAACACATTCTGGCGCTTCTGTCGGGAATGATTGTGATGTTCACGTTGGTGGCGATGATAGTAACGGTTGCCAGCGAGTGGATCGCTGACGCCACCGTTATCGGTCGCTGGATTGCGTTGTTGGTACTGAGCATTGCCGCCCTGGCCCTGATCTTCCCGCAGTTCGCTCAGCGCATTGCCCGCCCGGCGGTCAGCGCGGGAAACGTTCTCAACACCCACAGCATGCAGCGACGCGGCCTGGTTTCGGCTTTTCTGGCAGGGCTGGCCGTTGGGCTGCTGTGGTCCCCCTGTGCCGGACCGATTCTCGGGGCGATCTTCAGCATTAATATTGCGGGCCACTCGGCTATCGCAACCGGAGCGCTGTTAGCCGCTTACGGCAGTGGGTGCGCGTTGATGCTGGGGCTGCTTGTCGCGGGGGGCCGTAAGTTGATAACCCCTCTGAGAGCCAAATCCGCATTGATGGCGCGTTTGCGTCAGGGAGCGGGAGTGATGATGTTAGCCGCCGTTGCGTTCAACGCCAGCGGGATGACCTCAGCTCTGAAAGGCGCCAACGGTGTTGCCGACCAGCTGGAAAACGCTCTGTTGAGCCTTGCGCAACCATCCTCCACGCAGGTGAAACTGCAACCGGTCGCTGACGCGACGCCGAGCAGCCAGCTACCGTCATTAAGCGGCGGTACGGGTTGGGTAAACGGTGACCCTGTCACGTCTGAGTCCTTGAGGGGGAAAGTTGTGCTTATCGATTTCTGGACCTGGGACTGTATTAACTGCCAGCACACGCTTCCGCACGTGCGTAACTGGGCGAAGAAATATCAGTCTGAAGGTCTGGTAGTGATTGGCGTCCACACCCCGGAATACCCCTGGGAAAAGCCGTTATCATCGGTGAAAAACGCGGTCAACAAATGGCAGCTGCCGTACCGCGTAGTGACGGATAATAACTACAAAATCTGGAGCGCGTTCGGAAATCAGTACTGGCCAGCACATTACTATTTCGATGCGAAAGGGCAACTGCGTTACACCGCGTTTGGCGAGGGGAACTACGACAAGCAGGAGGCCGTGATTCAGCAGTTGCTCAAGGAAGCGCGTTCCTGATCCGGCTTACGGAACCCGCTGAGCGACCATAAACAGGCGCGGAAAAGCCAGCAGTATCTGCCCGTTCTCCTGAAGCGGATACTGCTCTTTCAGCAGCTCAAGATAGCGTTTCAGATAGTTTTTCTGCTCGCTTTCGTTGAGTTCCTGTAACCACGGCCGTAACCCCGTCGAGCTGACCCAGTCAATAATCGCCTGATGAGAGCTCATCTGATGGAAGTAGGTGGTGCGCCAGATATCCACGTCGCATCCCGCTTCCGTCAGAATATCGTAGTAGGCATGGATTCCCGGCAATGGCTCGCGGCCACGATCGGGGTAGCCCTGTTCCCAGGCAACTTCACGCATCAGGGCGTGCGTCGGCTCAAGCCAGTTGTCAGGCATTTGCACCGCCAGCACGCCGTTTAACTGGAGCAGTGAAACCAGGTGTGGCAGAAGGTGGTAATGGTCCGGGATCCATTGCAGTGAGGCGTTAGCATAGATCAGGCTGAGAGGCTGGTCAGGTTTGTAGTGCCGGATATCCGCCTCAACAAAGTGGCAGTCTGGCAAGGCCTGTCGGGCTTCCTCCAGCATGGCCGGGGAGTTATCCACGCCGGCGATCTGCGCTGAAGGCCAGCGCTGTTTCAGCAGCGCGGTGCTGTTGCCTGGCCCGCAGCCCAAATCCACGGCAGAGGTTATGTCAGCAAGCGGCACCCGGGCGAGTAGCTCTGCGGCGGGACGTGTGCGTTCTGCGCTGTACTGTAGATAAAGAGAGGGATCCCAGTCGGCCATTTTCGCATCTCCATGTTGAGGTGTTCAGCAAGAATAGCACAGGCAAATACCTGCGCCGGGGCAGGTATCTGGCTAATGGTGAGATTATAAAATGCCTTTGAGGGCCAGGTGATAGAGCAGCATGATGGTTTTTCCGTCGACAATCTGCCCATTTTCAATGCCCCGAAGCGCGTCGTCCAGCGTCATTTCCAGTACGTCGATATCTTCTCCCTCTGCTTTAACGCCGCCGCCCGCGCTGGTCCGATCCTGCGGGTGATATTCCGCCAGATAGAAGTAGAGTTTCTCGGTAACCGAGCCCGGGCTCATATAGGCCTCAAAAATTTTCTCTATGCGCGTCACCTTATACCCGGTTTCTTCTTCCGCTTCGGCCTTAATCCGGCTTTCCGGGTCAAGGTTATCGAGCAACCCGGCGGCCGCCTCAATGAGATCCTCTTCGTGACCATTTATAAACACCGGGAAACGGAACTGACGCGTCAGAATGACGGTTTTGCTGTCGCGATTATAGAGCAGTATCGTCGCGCCATTCCCCCGGTCATACACTTCACGCTCTTGTCGCTGCCAGTCGCCATCGCTGCGCTGGAGGTCAAAAGTGTATTTTTTCAGGTTATACCAGTTGTCGGACAACGTTTCGCTGTTGATGATGCGTATATCTGCACGTTTTGATTGCACGTTTGGCTCTCCTCTCGTAGAGTAAGCATCATAAACAGCACTATCGTGCAAATACAAGGCATATCGTGCAACAACAGGAATAATTCATGCTCACAAGCCAGCGTAAACAGTTGATTCTGGAAAAACTGGAGGCGGAAGGTCAGGTCCAGTCTACTGCGCTCAGCCTCTTTTTCTCGGTGTCTGAGGACACTATCCGCCGGGATTTACGTGAACTGGCGGCAGAAGGGCGTTTGCAGCGTGTTCACGGCGGCGCACTGCCAGCATCGTCAGCGATTGCGCCTTTTGCCGAGCGTCAGTCCGTCAAAATGGATGCAAAAAAACGCGTGGCACGGCGAGGCGCGCAGCTCATTTCACCGGGGCAGGTGGTGATCATCGATGGCGGGACGACCACCTCCGAACTTATTACGTTCTTACCACCCGATTTACGGATCACCGTGGTGACGCACAGCCCGGGTATCGCTTTGGGGCTGGTCGACCATCCATGCATAGAGGTGATCCTGATTGGTGGTCGTTTGTATAAACACTCCATCGTCACGGTCGGCGCGGCCGCTATTGAAGGCATCAATAATATTCATGCGGATCTGTTCTTCATGGGGGTCACCGGCGTTCATCCTGAGGCCGGGCTGACCACCGGAGATTACGAAGAAGCGTGCATCAAACGTGCATTTTCCGGCAGAGCGGCGGAAACGGTGGTATTGGCCTCACCGGAAAAGATCAACACGGCCTCGGCGTTTGTGATTGGCGACCTGTCGCTGGTGAATACGCTGGTTGTTGAAAACACAACGGATGAACGCTGGGTGAGCGCTATGAAAGAAAAGGGCGTTGCGGTGATCGCAAGCCAGTAAATATCTGCTTTTTTGCCAGCCTGACCGCGTGGCTGTCAAACAGACAAAGGTTATCCTTCACGCGGATTTCTAGACTAAGGCTTTCATCTGTTTAAGGACAAGCCATGAAAGCGGTCTCCATTCTGACGTGCGGCGCGGACCCAACCGCGCAACGCCTGTCAACGTCTGCCATTCAGCAGGCCATAAATAGCGCTCAACAGAACGATGTCATTGTTATTCCGCAAGGCCGTTTTCTGACCGGCGCACTGTTCCTGAAAAGCGGTGTTTCGCTTCGCCTGGACGCTGGCGCGCAGCTCGTTGGAAGCCAGGATCTGGCTGATTATCTCCTGATAAACACCCGGGTGGCCGGCATTGATATGCGCTGGCCGGCAGGCATTATTAATATCATCGATTGTGAAAACGTCAGCATTACCGGTACAGGCACGATAGACGGGCAGGGTGTCATCTGGTGGCAACGCTTCTGGGGCGATGACGAGCGCAGCGGCATGGTCGGCGATTACAGCGCCAGAGGATTGCGCTGGGTGGTTGATTACGACTGTCAGCGCCCGCGCAATATCCTGGTCTTTGAAAGCCAGAGCATTCTGCTGCGTGATTTTACCAGTCGGGAGTCTGGATTCTGGAACATGCACCTCTGTTATTCGCGCCGTATCACGGTTGAGGGCGTGCAAATCAGCAATTCTGCGGGGCCGAGCACCGACGGGATTGATATCGATTCCTGTGAACAGGTGCGGGTTGAACGCTGCATTGTTTCCTGTAATGACGACAATATCTGCATCAAATCAGGACGAGGACGCGAAGCGGCGCAAAAAGCACGTACCGCACGGGATATCGTGATTCGCGGTTGTACGCTGAATAAGGGGTCCGGGATCACGCTGGGGAGCGAAACCTCAGGCGGCATTGAACGCGTCCTGATAGCAGATAACGCGTTTAACGGTACGGGCGTCGGGTTTCGCATTAAGTCGGCCCGCAACCGGGGCGGGTTTATCCGTGATATCACCGTCCAAAATTTACGGCTTATGGACGTGCGTTTTCCGGTGCTGATCCAGCTGAACTGGTTTCCGCAGTACAGCTATGGCGACCAGAGCAATTTATCTGATAAACCTGAACACTGGCGCAAGCTGGCTGATGGCGTCGAGGGAGACGCCGGTCTTACTGCGGTCAGCGGACTGATGATTAAAAATATGACGGCGCATCGCTCAGACAACAAATATTTCTCGCGGGCATTTTTCATTGAGGGGTATCCGGAGCGTCCTGTGGCTGGGTTAACGCTGGAGGGTATTTTGATTGACGCGACAGAGTTCGGGAAAATTTCCGGTGTGGATGGGTTGCGCTTTCAGAATGTGCAGGTGACTGCCGTAGAGAACACGCAAGACTGTAACGACAGTTATGAACGTTGATGGCATAGAATCGATGGGCATAATGCGCTGAATGAGCAAAACAAGGATGGGTCCGAAACGGCTGGATTTGTTCTTAATTAATCTTAGTACGCATAATGTATATTATGTTAAATGAGATATTATGAAGCCTATCCCTCATCAGATAAGCCCATCGCATCCCCCCCTCCCTTTGCCTCTACTGAGGAAGCCGGAGAAACAGTGTCCGTTCCTGAGTCTGCGATGCTTTGAAACCATGGTGGATATAAAACGCTTTGGCTTCCTCAGTGAGTGCATGAACCATAATCGCCCGCACCCCGATATTCTCAGCTACCCGATAACAGCGTAAAACCGCATCGTGGAGTAAATCGGCTCCCAACCCGTTTCCGCGTAACGAGACATCGACAGCCAGACGGGCAAGAATAATCACGGGAATGGGATCCGGCATGTTACGCCGCAGATTCCCTGTCGCTTGCGTATGGTTAACGCTGCCGGTAGCCAGAGAGTAAAATCCCGCGACCTGCTTCGTGCCCGTTTTACAAACGACAAACGTTCGGGCTGCGCCGAGCGCCTGGTTTTTCAGACCTCTTTGTTTTAGCCATTCGTCAAGCACGGCCTCTCCACTGACGAACTCTGCCAGTTGATGGGCGCTGGATAACGGCTCTGGTGCTGTTACACGTCCCACTGCGGTTTCCTTGCCAGCAGTTTTTCTATGGCAGGATCGTCCGCTACCGGGGCATCGAGCATGTCAATGAACTCGGCATACTGTTCATCGTTAAAATTGAATACACGCCGATCGAGGATCACATTCTCGGCTGCCTGACAGGCCATTTCCAGAATGAAGTCTGTACGTGATTTATGGAGGATCTCTGCGGCGGCATCGATAAGCGCCCGCTGGGATTCTTTGGCTCTGAGATTGAGTTGAACATCTGATTTCATGGGTATACCTCTTGTATAGCAATTGCTTTACAAGCATAGCATAAGTGGTGTGTATAGCAATCGCTATACAGAACCCTTAATCATGTCTGACCTCGCCACACCGCATATCGCAAGAATTTGCTCTCTCAGCCAGCGGTGACCAGGGTCGCGTTCCATTCTTGGGTGCCACATCTGCGATACCGTAATACGACGGCTTCTGAACGGCAGCTCGAAAACGTGTATCTGGTCCGTTACCTGCTGATTGAGTAAATAGAGCGCGGGTATCATGGCGATAAGATCTGATTCCAGCGCCACGGACAGTGCCGTCGGAAACCCCGGTACGACGCTGGCGATTTTACGTTTTGTCCCCAGTTCGGCCAGCGCATCGTCAACGGAACCGTGCAACGCGCCCTCGGGTGACGCTACCACATGGCCCCAGGCGACATAATCCTTCACGCTTATTTTTGCCTGCTTAGCCAGCGGGTGTCCCTTACGCACGACGCCCACAAACCGATCCTCAAACAGTCGTTGCAGCCGTATTTCAGGCCCCATATTGCTCTGGACGCCAATCTCCAGATCAACCAGCCCTTCCCGAAGATAGCGCGACGTTTTTTCCGGCTTAGGCGCAAAGCGTATACAAACGTCCGGCGCGGCGTCGGCCACAGCCGCTATAAGCGCAGGCCCAAACGCCACCACAAAACCATCGTTTGCCCTGATGGTAAAAAGACGCGCCAGACTTCGCGCGCTGAACGTTTCAGTTGAGGGCTGCAATACCGCCCTGGCCTCGTGCACTGCACGCCTGGCGCGATCCCGGGTCGCTTCGGCCCACGGGGTCAGTACCATGTTACGTCCGGCGCGCACCAGGATCGGGTCGCCTGTAACGTCGCGTAATCTGCTTAATGTCCGGCTCATGGCCGAGGTGCTGAGATTCAGCCGACGTGCCGCACCTGCGACACTCGCTTCGCTCAGTAATATGTCGAGTGCAATCAGTAAATTAAAATCAGGATCGGTCATAGCGCTCATTCCTGTACATTCAGATAAGGCGTTTCGTGCAACGATAAAGTGCAAATGGTGCGCCTTCCGCCCTGTAAAAGCCATCTTTATAGTTTTGTCATCCATACACGCTTCTCAGAGAACAACCTGATGACGCTCTTTTCCAGTCAACCCGGCGACGAAGGACTGCCCGGCCCGGCGCGCGCACGGGTGATGGCCGCAATAATGACCACCACCTTAATGGGCGTGTTTGATGGCACCATGATCAACATTGCCCTGCCCTCCATGGCTCAGGAGATGCAGGTACCTGCCAGTATTGCCGTCTGGTTCGCCAACGGGTATCTGCTGGCGGCTGCGATGACGCTGGCGATATTCGCGGCGCTTGCGGCCCGCCTGGGTTATCGCCCCGTATTTCTGGCAGGTCTGACGACCTTTACTCTGACATCGCTGGGTTGCGCGCTGGCGAATACATCCGAAGTGCTTATCGGTATGCGCGTGCTTCAGGGGATCGGCGGCGCGGCGACGCTGAGTATTGCCCCCGCAATCCTGCGGTCCATATTTCCCGGGCGATTGCTTGGCCGCATTCTGGGGTTGCACGCCCTGCTCATCGCCTCAAGCTCCGCTATTGGCCCGGTATTGGGCGGAACGATCCTTCACACCCTGAGCTGGCAATGGCTGTTTGCAATAAACGTTGTTCCCGGCACCCTCGCCTTAGTGCTGGCGTTTAAAGCGCTGCCGCGGGAGGCTGTTCGAAAGCAAGCGCCCTTCGACACTCCGGGCGCCGTATTGTCGGCGCTGCTGCTGGGTTCGACGATCATGGCGGCGAACAGCCTCCAGGAGGCTACTTATCACCTCGGTAGCCTTTGCTGGACAATGCTCGCTGCGCTGAGCGGCATGGCGTTTATCTGGCAGATCCGCCGCGCGGATAACCCCTTACTGCCGCCGATGATGTTTAAAAATGAACGTTTTACCCTCGCGGCCTTCACGTCGATGATTGCTTTTGTCAGCCAGGGGATCACCTTTGTTGCGCTGCCCTTCCTGTTTCAGAGCGAATACGGCTACAGTCCGGTGGTGTCTGCCCTGCTGTTTACGCCGTGGCCGTTAGGGATCGTACTGATTGCGCCGCATGCAGGCCGGTGGGCGGACACGATTTCAGCCCCGGCGATATCCACCCTGGGGCTGGTGATTTTTGTCGTGGGTTTGATCCTGCTGGCGACATTACCCGACCGCCCTTCAGTGTGGGATATCTGCCTGCGGAGCCTGGTGTGCGGAATGGGGTTTGGCTGCTTCCAGAGTCCCAATAACCGTGAAATGCTCTCCAACGTTATTCGTGAGCATGCGAGCTATGCATCCGGTGTTTTATCTATTATGCGCACGTTCGGGCAGTGCCTAGGAGCCGCCGCCGTGACCGTTCTGCTGGCCGCAGATGAAAGGTCAATTCATGTTGCGCTGTGGGTCGCCGCCGCGGCTTCTGCGGTAGCGGTCGTCGTCAGCGCAAGCCGGTTGCGTAAAATCACTCATCCTGCGGAAACAGGATGAGCGCGAAAATATAACTAAGCGCTACTCCAGTGCCAGCAGCGCAAAACTCGCCAGCCAGTGGCCGCCGCTGTAGTGGCTGCCGACAACATGTTCCACGCTTGCCGAGAGATGACGCGCAACGGCATCCTGTAGCGCCTGCTGCGCCGGGTGGTTTTCCGGCAAGGCGCGGGCAATGTGCTTCATACACCACGCGCGGCTGAGGTTAAGCCCGTCCAGGTGTGCGATTTTCGGGTCGGTGCGGTCGCTTACCTCAGCCGGGTTCATCAGCGCTGAAACGGCACCCACTTCAGGCAGAAACGCATCGAACCAGGCCGGGAAATTCTCTACCACCTTACTCATCAGTAACGCCTCGGTCAGCGCCCCGGAGATATACTCGTCGCCGCCCGGCTCGTAATGCGCCGGATATTGCGTGTCCGTATGATAAAAGCGTGTCGCCGCGTCCAGGATCGCCTGTTCAAGCCCGTCATCCGTCACCGCCCGGGCA
This sequence comes from Enterobacter cloacae complex sp. 6730903, assembly GCF_048283985.1. NCBI lineage: Bacteria > Pseudomonadati > Pseudomonadota > Gammaproteobacteria > Enterobacterales > Enterobacteriaceae > Enterobacter > Enterobacter cloacae complex sp. 6730903. The sequence continues at coordinate 27,635 of NZ_JBLVXX010000010.1, forward strand.
TAATCCAGCCCAAGCGCGAGCGCAAACGCCGTGTTGTAATGCGTTCCGACGCGGATGGGATAGGTGAGCTTGCTGAGATAATCCACCAGCCGCTGGCGAATATCCCGCGTTAACGGTTGCAGCGTCTGGTACCAGCGCTCCGCCTGCGGCAGTGACGACTGTTTCAGCTCCTGCGCCAGCGCCAGCAGCCAGCCGTAGCCATAAGGCCGCTCAAACGACGCGCGGAACGGCGCGGTAAAATAGGCCAGCTCCTTCGCCACCTTCTCGTCGGTCAGGTGTTCTTCGAACAGAGTGATGATCTCTTCCCGGCACGGCAGTTCGGGCCAGAGACGCAGACAGCGCAGCAGCAGCCAGTAGCCGTGCACCGCAGAGTGCCAGTCAAAACAGCCGTAAAAGATCGGGTGAAGCTCGCGAGGCGGCAGAACGTCGCCGTCATCGTTGAGCAGATGCATAATGTGGTTCGGGTATTCCTGACGTAAATAGGTCAACGGCATTCTGGCGAAGGCGTCAGCCTGATGTTGGGTTAATTCCATTGCAGCTCCTTAGCGAAACACGAGGAAATACATTAAGAACACGTTCACCACCAGCAGGGTTAACGCGGTCGGGATCTGGATCTTGATAACCTGATATTTGTCTTTTAGCTCCAGCAGCGCGGCGGGCACAATGTTGAAGTTGGCAGCCATCGGCGTCATCAGCGTGCCGCAATAGCCAGCGTACATACCGATAGCCAGCAGCGGCGCCGGGTTACCGTGATGGACGTTAATCAGGAATGGCAGAGCGATACCGGCGCTTAACACCGGGAAGGCTGCGAAGGCGTTACCCATGATCATGGTAAACAGCGCCATCCCCACGCAGTAAATGACCACCAGCATGAAACGGCTGTCCGGGTTCACAAACAGGCTGACCACCTTTTGTACCGATTCGCCGGTATTCGCCACCACAAACACGCCGCCGAGCATGGCGAGCATCTGCGGCAGGATCACCGCCCAGCCAATGGTATCGACCAGACGACGCGACTGACGCACCGCATGCAGCGGCGTACCTTTTGTTAGCCACCAGCCGGTAAGGATAGCCGCCACGCAGGCCACGCACAGCGCCGCCAGCGTAAGCTGTTTCTGGTCGAGCAGATAAACGCCGCCAATCGACACGCCTTTCAGAAACAGCGTCCCGATAACCGTTACCACGGGGATCATCAGTGCCGGTAAAAACAGCCAGTTTTTCAGCCGGTTCGACGAGGCAACACGCTCCTCCTCGGTGGACATTTTATAGTGCCCCTTCCCGACCAGCCCGAAACCGGCCAGCAGCGCAATCACGATAACGGCGCCGCCAATAATGCGATACGCCAGCGACTTACCCAGCTCCTGCACCATCAGATCGCCAAACAGGAAGATCCCGCCGAACAGAAACCAGAACAGCGCGGTGGTATAGCGTTTCGGGTTAGCGCGATCGCGAAGGGTCATCACAACCAGCAGCATCACGACGAAGCCGATCAGGTAGTACACGCGGTTAATGGTGATGAGGGTCATCATGGCGCGATCTCCTGCGTACCCTGCTCTGCTTTCCAGGCCATCACGTCGCGACGAATGCTGGCATCGAGGCGCAGCAGACGCGTCATATGGATAATCAGTGCCGCAATAGCGGTCGGAATGGCCCACAGGCCGATATGCAGCGGTTCGATCCCCTCGATCCCGTTCTCTTTCAGGAACGCATCAATCAGCAGTACCGCACCAAAGGCGATAAAGATATCTTCCCCAAAGAAAACCGCGATATTGTCGCACGCGGCGGCATGGGCTTTGATTTTGTCGCGGATAGTCTGCGGCAGTTCGCCGTATTCATTCAGGGCCGCCCCTTCCGCCATCGGCGCCAGCAGCGGACGCACTGTTTGCGCGTGGCCGCCAAGGGACATCAGGCCCAGCGCAGCCGTCCCTTCGCGGGCAACAAAGTAGAGCATCAGGATACGCGCCGAGGTGGCGCTGGCGATCTTCGCGACCCAGGCCTGGGCGCGCTCTTTCAGCCCGTAATACTCCAGCAGGCCAATCACCGGCAGGATCAGAATGAAGGTGGCAAGCGATCGGCTATTCACGAACTTTTCGCCAAAGGTTTCCAGCAGCATACCGAAATCCATGCCAACCAGCAGGCCCGTCGCCAGCCCCGCCACCACGACAACCAGCAGCGGGTTGAAACGCAGTGCAAAACCAATAACCACCACCGGAATCCCGATAAGTGGCAACAGTGTAGAACTGTCCATAAACGTTACCCTATCCAAAGTGAGCGTTGCGCGCCGACGGCTATTTTTTATACTTCGCAGCAGAGCGAAGCCGGTGCATTACGGCGCGCGATGTTGTGTTTTGCGTCAGGCTCCACAGAACCTGCACTAAAAAGCTATATCTGAACGTCAAAAACATGTAAACAATTTATCAATAAAATGTTCTTATTTTATCGACGGGTTTACATTTCGGGGGAAGGATCGTTATGACAGTAAACAAAAAGACGACGGCGTTAAACCACGACGATATTGCGGACGGGCGAATCGTCTCCTCCCGTCATCTCGTCTCAGAGCGGTGTGCTGAATTATCAGAGCTGGAATATGCGCTGATCATGACCAGCAATGCGTTTAACAAATGGATGGTGCGCTGCATGACCGCAGCGGGTGAACCGGATATGGGGGCCTTTGACGTTTCGCTTCTGCACCACGTAAATCACCGCAACCGTAAGAAAAAGCTGGCCGACATCTGCTTTGTGCTGAACGTGGAAGATACCCACGTGGTGACGTATGCGCTGAAAAAGCTGGTCAAGGCGGGATATGTCACCAGCGAGAAAGCCGGAAAAGAGCTTTTTTTCTCCACTACGGAGGAGGGAAAAGCGCTGTGCATGAAGTACCGGGAGGTGCGGGAGGCCTGCCTGATCAACATTCATGCGGAAAGCGGCATTCCGGGCGCGTCGATTGGCGAGACCGCGCAGTTACTCCGCGCGATCTCCTCCCTGTATGATACCGCCGCACGCGCGGCGGCCTCGCTTTAAGGACGGCGGAAAAGCGACATGCTCCGCCCGGCCAGTTCATAATCGACGGATTCCGTGATGATTTCCCCTGTGGGGGCATCATCCGCCGTCGAAAGCTCCAGCACCCAACCCCCTTCGCCAAACTGCGGGATCTGGAATGGCACCGTGCCTTCAAACGGGTTAAACAGCATCAGCACGTCGTGCCAGACGCCCTCTTCCTGCTCAAGATCGGGACGGCTGATGGCAAGACCAAGGGTGGAACCCTCGTCCCATTGTTCCGACTGCTGCGGTCCGCCACCGGCGTTAAACCAGCGGATCTCCAGCCCGTCGCGCCAGTTCTCACGTCGCAGCAGCGGCTGCGTCGCGCGCAGGGCAATCAACCGACGGGTAAAGTCGCGCAGCTTCTCGTCGTTTTCAGTGAGTCCTTCCCAGTTTACCCAGGAGATCTCGCTGTCCTGACAATAGCCGTTATTATTGCCCTTTTGCGTCCGGCCAAACTCATCGCCTGCCAGCAGCATCGGCGTACCGTGCGAGAAGAAGAGCGTGGTGAGGAAGTTGCGCTTTTGCCGCTCGCGGGTGGCGATGATATCCGGGTTCTCCGTCGGCCCCTCTTCGCCGTAGTTATACGACCGGTTATCGTTATGTCCGTCGTTATTATCTTCCCCGTTATCGGCGTTATGTTTCTCGTTGTACGACACCAGGTCGTTCAGCGTGAAGCCGTCATGCGCGGTAATAAAATTGACGCTGGCCCACGGACGACGCCCGCGCAGATCGTACAAATCACCGGACCCTAACAGACGGGCGGCAAAATCGTTAGAGACGTTATCCCCCTTCCAGTATTCACGTACCGTATCGCGGTATTTGTCGTTCCACTCACCCCAGCCTGGCGGGAAGCCCCCCACCTGATACCCGCCGGGGCCGATATCCCATGGCTCACCGATGAGCTTCAGCTTCGACAGCACCGGATCCTGAGTCACGGCATCGAAGAAGCCGCCGCGCGGATCGAACCCCTCCGGCTCACGTCCGAGAATGGTCCCGAGGTCAAAGCGGAAACCGTCAATCTGCATCGATTCCGCCCAGTAACGCAGGGAGTCCATGACCATCTGCAATACGCGCGGGTGTGAAGTATTAACGGTGTTCCCGGTGCCGGTGTCGTTGATGTAATACCGGTGCTGATCCGGCATGGTGCGGTAATAGCAGAAGTTATCAATTCCCTTAAACGACAGGGTTGGCCCCAGTTCGTTGCCCTCTGCCGTGTGGTTATAGACCACGTCGAGGATCACCTCGATGCCCGCGTCATGATAGGCACGCACCATGTCGCGGAAACCCTGGATCCCCGCCGGGCCGTAATAGCGGGACGCTGGCGCAAAGAAACCGAGCGAGTTATAGCCCCAGAAGTTTTTCAGACCGCGATCGAGCAGGTGCTGATCGTCAGGGAACCAGTGAACCGGCAGCAGCTCGACCGAGGTAATCCCGAGGCTTTTGATGTACTCCACCGACGCTTTATGCCCCATCCCCTCAAACGTACCGCGCAGTTCAGGCGGAATAGCCGGGTTAAGCTGGGTAAAACCTTTGACGTGGCTCTCATAGACCACGGTATGCGGCCACGGGATATCGGGTCGGCGGGAGTCTTGCCAGTCAACGGCATTGGGGTCGATGACCTTACATTTGGGCGTAAACGGCGCGCTGTCTCGCGTATCAAAGCTGAGATCCAGCTCATCGTGTCCCAGCTCATAGCCGAAGTGGGCATCGTTCCACTCAATGTCACCCACCAGTTCACGGGCATAGGGGTCAATAAGCAGCTTATTGGGATTGAACCGGTGTCCGTTCTCCGGATCGTAAGGGCCATACACACGGTAACCATACAGCGCACCCGGTTTTAGATCCGGCACATAGCCGTGCCAGACCTCATGGGTATATTCCGGCAGTTCCAGGCGGGCTATTTCTGTTTTTCCCGAAGGATCAAACAGACACAGCTCCACCCGCTCCGCGTGGGCGGAAAACAGGGCGAAGTTCACCCCTTTCCCGTCATAATTTGCGCCCAACTGCTGGCCATGACCGGCCCGAATTTCAAACGTTGTATCCTTTGGCATTTTTGTTCTCCTCGATTAGTCGCAGGTAAGCAGAACCAACAAACATCCCTTTTCAGACGTTAAATCCAGCGTCTCTGACAGAAGGCGACGCTCACCGGTAAACAGATCCCGGTAGTGCTTCCCGGCCAGCTCCTGGGGTATGGCCACGGTAGTATTGGCCCACAGCATCGCATTGTCGGTGACGTCAAACACCAGACGCGGCACGGCGACGATCAGCGCCTCGTCATCTTTTATGCGGGCATAAACAATCAGATTCTCCTCCCGCTCACCGGTCACCTTCAGCGGCAGCCAGTCGCCGTAGCGGAAAAGCGCGGGGTAATGTGGCCGCAGCCGTAACAGCGTGGCGGTGACGTACTGCTTCACGCTGCCGTATCGCCAGCATTGCGCATCGTTAAAGAGTGCTGCATCCGCCGTGCTGAGGTTTTTCGCCAGCGCGGTGAAATCCGGTTCGCGGCGGTTATCCGGGTCGACCAGGCTGAAGTTAAGCCCTTCGCTGCCCTGGTAGATGTCCGGTACGCCTGGCGCAGTCAGCTTGATCACCGTCTGGCTCAGGCTGTTCATTAATCCCGCCCGAATAAACGGCTGGAGTGCGGCACTGAAATCACGCAGGAACAGGGTGTTATCCGGGGAGAGCAGATGGCGCACGTAGTCCAGCACCACGCTCTCGTACCCTTCGTTGCTGTCGATCCAGTCGGTACGCTGCTTGGCCTCGCGCAGGGCTTTCTCAATAAAGCCGAGGAAACGCTCTTCCAGTGACTTAAGGCCATCACGATCGTCAGGCGACAGCGTGGCTGGCCAGACGCCCGCCAGCGCCTGGAAGATCATCCAGGTGTCGGCGGCGTTCGGCGCGGTACCGTCGTTGAGGAATCGGACCTGCGTCTGGTTCATCTGCCGCCAGCGCGCCAGGTTTTCCCCCCACAGATCTGGCGCTTCCGTCAGCGTATACAGACGCGCTCGCGCATCCTCGCCGCGTTTGGTGTCGTGGGTGGAGGTTCCCAGCAGCGCATCGGGCTGGCGGGCAAGACGAATACGCATCTCCTGATGAAAACGGGAAAGTGAAAACGCGCGCGGTGTCGGGTCGGCGCCGACTTCGTTCAGGGCCAGCTCCAGGTTATGGCGGAAGAACAGCGTATCCTCTACCGATTTCGCCATCAGCGGCCCGGTCAGTTGCTGAAAACGGGTGCGGAAAAGCGAGGCCAGCGCGTGGTCATCCTCCGGCAGATCGCCGGTAAGAATGCGCACGATCAGGCTGAGCGCGGGTTCAGAGGTGTCGACGCTAGCGACCACGCGACTGAGCAGCGCCACATCCGGTGGCGTCAGCCCCTCTCCGGTGCCGTAGGTGCGATACACCGGAAACGCGATAAGCAACTCGCGCAGGGCATGGCGGATATCCTCATGCTCTACTTCGACGCCGTTATGCCCGGCCAGCTCGCTGGCTATTTTGAGCAGCGTGGTAAATTCACCTTCAAAATTACGATCGGTCATCAGCCCTTTGGCTTTGCGAAGTTCCGCCTGCCTGTCCACGGCCGTACCCAGCGTCTCGTCGTAGAGCGTTTCCAGCCGCGAGAGGTTGGTATCATCCACCAGCACTTCCGCCAGCGAGGCGATGAACTCATAGCCCGTGGTCCCCGAGACCGGCCACTCCGGAGGAAGCTGTTCCCCTTTGGCGAGGATCTTCTCTACCGTGATGTAGCAATCCGGCCCGGTCGCCGCCCGCAGGCGCTGCAAATAGCCCAGCGGATCGGCAAGCCCGTCCACATGGTCAATGCGCAGGCCGTCGACTACCCCGGCGTGGACAAGCTCAAGGATCAGGCGGTGCGTGTCTGCAAAGACCGCCTCATCCTCTACCCGCACGCCGACCAGCCCGGTGATTTCAAAGAAGCGCCGCCATGAAAGCTGTTTTGGCGCTTCCCGCCAGGACATCAGCCGCCAGCTTTGCGCCTCGTGGATCTCAGCGATGCTCTTGCCTTCGTCATACGTGCCGGGATTAAGCGGATAGGCGGTATCATAGTAAACCAGCGCTGCGCTGTTGGTGACACTGTCACGTTTTAAGGTGATAGCCCCCCGCTCCAGCTCGGCTTCAAAGGTGTCGCCAAGAAACGGCAACGTCAGCGGTCGGGACCAGTCGATATCAAAATACGCCGCATAGCGGCTCTGCCTGCCATGTTCGATAACATCGCGCCACCAGCGGTTTTCCAGCGAGGTCGACATATGGTTAGGAACGATATCCAGAATCAGCCCCATCCCCGCCTGTTTAAGCGCTGCTGCCATGCGGTCAAACCCTTCCCGCCCGCCAATCGCCGGGTCGATTTCGTTGGGGTCGGTCACGTCATAGCCGTGGGTGGAATCCGTGGTTGCGGTGAAAACAGGCGACGCGTAAAGATGGCTGATTCCAAGGTCTTTCATATACGGAATCAGGTCCACCACGCGATCGAAGGTCATGCCGTTGCGAAACTGAATTCGGTAAGTAGAGGAAGGGATCATAGCGCTGCTTCTCCATCAGCAAAGCGAACAACAATGCTGTTCGGCGGCAGGTTATCGACTGCCTCCGGCCAGCTAAAGATCGTTTTTCCGGGCAGGTCCGGTAAGGCGAGCGGCTTTTTGCCGATATTCAGCGCCAGCGACAGCGTGCCGGACGGAAAACGCCAGTTCACGGCAACCATGCCGAGCGCCGTTTGCAGGACGTTACCCTCCATGGCGCCCCGCTGTTTCAGTAACGGGACGATAAAGCGCTGACGCAGCGCAATCAGTTCGCGCGTCACGTGCAGCCACGCCCTGCCTTCCTCCGTGTCTGCCTTGTTCCAGTCAAGCTTCGACTGCATAAAGGTATTGACGTCATTGGGGTCCGGTACGGTTTCATCGTGCCCGGCATGGCCGGTAAACTCTTTCGCGCGCCCTTCCCGCACGGCTTTCGCCAGGTCGCCGTGGAAGTCGGTGAAAAAGAGGAACGGATGCGTTTCGCCATACTCCTCGCCCATAAACAGCAGCGGAATATGGGGCGACAGGAGCAGCGCAGCGAACAGCACGCGCGTTTTATCCGCGCCTGCCAAAGAGATAAGCCTCTCCCCCTGGGCACGGTTGCCGACCTGGTCGTGGTTCTGGATAAAATCGACAAAAAACTGAGGAGGTTGCTCACGACACTCTACCCCGCGCGATTTCCCGGTCTGAAGCGAGATTTCCCCCTGGTAGACAAAGCCCTCTGCCAGCGACCGCGCCAGTTTTTTCTCCGGCTCAAAGGCAAAATCCTGATAGTAGGCGTGTGATTCCCCCGTCGCGAAGACATGCGCGGCGTTGTGAAAATCATCATTCCATTCGGCGGTGAAAAGCGGCGTCTGACCATGTTCATCGCGCGGATGCAGAAAAATCACGTTGCGACTGTCTTCGGTGGTCAGATGGATATGCCGATCCGGAAATGCGTCGCGGATCCGTTGCGCTATCTCGGGAAGAATATGGGTCTCAGCGTCGTCATGGATCTGGTCGATGGCGTCGAAGCGCAGACCGTCAAGATGATACTCCGAGAGCCAGAATAACGGCGCCTCAGCGATGTATTGCCGGACGGCCTCAACCTCATAGGCAATACCGTTGCCCCACGGGGTCATACGATCCTGATGGAAAAACGCCGGTGAGAGCAACGGCAGGTAGTTCCCTTCCGGGCCAAAGTGGTTGAGTACGATATCCAGCACCACGGAAAGCCCGAGCGCGTGGGCGGCATCGATGAAGGCATGAAAATCATCCGGTGTGCCATAAGCCGAGTGCGGGGCATACAGCAGCACGCCGTCATACCCCCATCCGCGCGCGCCCCCGAACTGGGACACGGGCATCACTTCCAGTTGCGTAATACCCAGTTCGGCCAGATAAGGCAGTTTGTCGATGGCCGCCCTGAAGGTTCCTTCCCCGGTGAAGGTGCCGATATGCAGCTCGTAGATCACCGTCTCTTCCCACGGTCGTCCTTGCCATTCCCGCTGAGTGGGCAGGCTGCGACGCGGGTCAATCACCACCGACGGGCCGTTGACGTCAGACTGCTGCGCGCGCGAGGCCGGGTCCGGCACCGCCATTCCATCCTGTAAAACAAACTGATACGTCGTACCGTGCCTGACGCCGGGCACGTCAATCTGAAACCAGCCGTCGCCCACCGCCGCCATGGGAATGTCGGTATCGGTTAAACGCAACGTGAGATCTTTTTGCCCTTCTGCCCAGACGCGAAAACGTACAACGTCATCGGAAATAAACTCAGCACCCCAGTGCCTGCGACATGTTCTGAATTCCATTCATTGTCCTCGAATGACCACATTCTACGCGGAACGAAATACAAGCTTAGACCAGGATCTACAGAGTGTTATGCCAGCAGGGTATGCCGCTTCGTCTATTATCTATTTATAACTCTCATTTAAGGAATACTATGCATATTCGAAAAGGATTAAGTACCGACCTCGCCCGTCTTGAATGTTGTGATTTTTCTTTCACGGTTGATGAGATTGCCAGAGAGCCATTTCTTAATGGTGATTTGCATATCGAGGCGCTGACCGAACCTTATCTAAAAACCTATGAACTTGATCTCCAGACGCTGGAAAATCATTGCGTTAATCCGGATTCCATATTTCTTATCGCCGAAACGGATGAGGGTGAAATCGCCGGTTTTATTACCGCGTCCTGCAACTGGAATAAATTTATTTCGGTGGATTACATTGCCGTGGAGCGTACAAAACGCCGTACGGGCGCTGCGCACAAGCTGATGTCCGCCACCCACGTCTGGGCGCGAAGCCTCAATGCGCCCGGGTTACGGCTGGAGACGCAAAACGTTAATGTTTCTGCCTGTCTGTTCTATCGTCACTATGGGTTTATTCTGGGCGGTTACGATCGCTATCTTTACAACGCCCTGCCGGAAAAAGATGAGGTCGCCCTTTTCTGGTATTACATGCTGGCTTGAGAAAATATTTTATATCCGCTACCGGAAGATAGATTTGTCTGAATTTGTCAATTTTGCCCGCTTACGTTTAATTAACGACTAATCTTGGAATTCACTATTAAGGAGGCCGGTATGTCTACAGGAAATAATCACACGCTGCATTACCCTCGTCCACCGTTTGCTGAACAACCGCAAAGGGCTCCCGGGCTGGCATCGGAAATGAAGCCAATACCGGATCATGGTGAAACAAGTTATATCGGGTCTGGAAAACTGGCAGGAAAAAAAGCGCTGATTACCGGCGGTGATTCCGGAATTGGTCGCGCGGTAGCGATCGCCTATGCCCGTGAAGGTGCAGATGTCGCTATTGGCTATCTGCCGGAAGAGGAGTCCGATGCGGCATCGGTCATAGCGCTGATTCAGGCTGAAGGCCGTAAGGCGGTCGCCATTCCGGGCGACATTCGCGTTGAGTCGTTCTGCGATACGCTGGTGGAAAAAGCCGTCGCGGAACTGGGTGGCCTGGATATCCTGGTGAACAATGCCGGACGCCAGCAGTACTGCGAATCGATCGACGATCTCACCACGGCAGATTTTGACGCGACGTTTAAAACCAACGTCTATGCCCCCTTCTGGATCACCAAAGCTGCGCTGCGCCATTTGCAGGAAGGCGCCGTGATCATCAACACCACTTCCGTTCAGGCGTTTAAACCGAGCGCGATCCTGGTGGACTATGCGCAGACCAAAGCCTGTAACGTGGCCTTTACCAAGTCTCTGGCCCAGCAGCTGGGACCGCGTGGCATTCGGGTGAATGCCGTCGCGCCAGGTCCATACTGGACGCCTCTTCAGTCCAGCGGCGGTCAGCCGCAGTCCAAAGTTCAGAAGTTCGGGGAAGATACGCCCCTGGGCAGACCGGGCCAGCCGGTTGAAATCGCACCGCTGTATGTGCTGTTTGCCTCCGATACCTGCTCATACGCCTCCGGGCAAGTGTGGTGCTCTGACGGCGGCACCGGCGTGCTGTAAAGCATCCTCTCAGACCTATCCATTTCATGGATAGGTCACATTCACTCCTCTGCTGTTCTCAAAAATCTCAGTTGAACTATGATGAACTTACTATTGAGGAGCCCATCATGTTTACTGTGAAAAAACTTGCGATATCAACCCTGTTTACCGGTTCGGTTTTGTTCTTTCCCGCGATCCACGCGGTGGCCAGCGTTCCACAGCATGTGGTGAAACAGCAGGCTGGCGGCTACAGCGTTCAGGTTGGCGATACGATTGTCACCGCCTTTACGGACGGCAGCGTACCGCAGGATCTGCACGCCTTACTGCGCCGGACGACGGCGGAAAATACCGATGCGTTACTGGCTAAAAACTTCCAGGCCAATCCGGTGGAAGCGTCGATTAACGCATTCTATATCGCCATCCCCGGCCACAAAATTCTGGTGGATACCGGTTCCGGTCAGCTCTTTGGCCCCGGCAAAGGCGGGCGGCTGATTGAGAGCCTGGCGACGCAGGGCATTAAACCGCAGGATATTACCGATATCCTGATCACCCATGCGCACTCCGATCACGCTGGCGGCCTGGTTAAAGACGGTCAGCGCGTGTTTACCCGCGCGCAGGTGTATGTCGGCAAACCGGATATCGATTTCTTCTTTAACGACGAGAACCAGAAAAAGTCTGGCTATGACCAGAACTACTTCGACGTCGCGCACAAGACCTTAAAGCCCTATCTTGACGCCGGAAAAGTGAAGACTTTCTCCGGGACGGAACAGCTTCTGCCGGGCATCAGCGGTACGGTTCACCCGGGCCACACCCCAGGGTCCGCGTTCTACACGCTTGAGAGCAAAGGTGAAAAAATTACCTTTGTCGGCGACATCATTCACGTTGCCGCGGTTCAGTTCCCGCAGCCCAACGTGACGATTGCTTACGATGAGGATCAGGACGGCGCCGCCCGGGTACGCAACGCAGCTTTCGCTGAGTTTGTGAAAAACAAGGATCTGATTGCGGCGCCACATCTGCCTTTCCCCGGGATCGGCTATGTGACGAAAGGTGAGCGGGAAGGCTACGCGTGGGTTCCGGTGACCTATACCAACCGTGAAGCAAAATAAGATGTCCCCCTCCGATATGGATATGGACCTGATCCTGACGCTGGATGCGTTACTCAGGGACCAGAATATCACCCATGCGGCCGCGCGGCTGGGCATCAGCCAGCCGGCGATGTCTGCCCGCCTTGCGCGCCTGCGCGTCCTGTTCGGTGAGCCGCTGTTTGTCCCTTCCCCACACGGACGTGGGGTGTTACCGACGCCGCGCGCCGAGGCGTTAAGGCCGCAGGTCGCGACGGTTTTGCAGGGGATATCGGCGATGCTTGAACCCACCACGTTCAACGCGCAGAACAGCAACCGCACCTTGGTGATTGCCCTGCACGAAAACCCGGCGCTGATGCTGGGGGCAGAGTTGCAAAATCAGATTAGCGCTGCGGCACCAGGCATCCGTCTGCGTTTTGCGCTTCCCGAAACCCCGCTGCTGCCAGCGCAGATGGAAAATGGCGATGTGGATATTTATGTCGGCATTAACGCGGTAGCGCACGATGCATGGGTCAGACGTAAGCTGTTTGACGATGAATATGCCACCGCCCAGCGTAAAGGCCATCCACGCGGTACGGGGCCGATGGATCTGGAAAGCTATTGTAGCCTTTCCCATCTGGTGGTTTCATCCGAGGGCGACCCGTTCGCAGGCTTTGTCGATCAGCATCTGGCGGGGCTTGGCCACCAGCGTAACGTGGTGATGTCGACGCAAAGCTATGCGATGGCGCCTGCGATTGTTGCCGGTACCGATTTGCTCTGCACCCTACCCAGACGCATGTTGCTACGTTTCACGCAAACGCTTGATATTTTTCCGCCGCCGCTGGATCTGCCGCCGATCGTCATCGGTATGTACTGGCACCCGAAAAACAGCCAGGATCCGGCTAACCGCTGGCTGCGAGAACAACTTCTTCAGGCCGCCGGACGTCAGGTATGATCGAGGATGCTCATCAATTTTTTCAGCACCTCAGAGCGAATAATCCGGTGGCAAACCAGCGTCAGCTCACTCTCCCGGAGTCGGTCAAGAATATCCACAAAGACGACGTTTTGTACGCATATCGCCTTCGCTGAGGCGGGCAGCATGGCGATGCCAAACCCTGCCGAGACGAGGCTTATCACCGTGGGGACATCGGTGGCATTTTGCACAACGTCAGGCTGTATGCCCGCGCTGTGGCAGGCATCATAGAAATATTGTTCCAGTCCCATCCCCTCCGGGTCGCGCAGGGCGATCCACTTCTCCTCTTTCACCGACGCAAGCGTCAGCGCGGCGGAGCCCGCCAGGCTGTGTTGACGAGGTAAGGCCAGCACGGCTTTTTCCGTTGTGAAAGGACGGCTTTGCAGATCGTCAGGCAATAGCGGTAACGGGGCACGAATAATGGCCACATCCAGCTGGTTGCTTTGCACGCCGGTATAAAGGGTTTGCACGTTTCCCGTCATCATGGAAAGGCTGATGGCTGGCCATTTCTCATGTAAAAGCCGCAGCGCGGCGGGCAGCTTACTGTCGAATATCGCACTTGAAACACATCCGAGATTCAGCACGCCCTGTTCCCCTCTGGCCGTCTGTCTGGCATCCAGAATCGCCTGATCGGTCATTAAAATCGCGACTCTGGCTTTACTGAGAAATGCCTCACCGGCTGGCGTCAGCGTCAGGCGACGATTCGCCCGGCTAAAGAGCATTACCCCCAGACGATCTTCCAGCGTTTTTATCTGCTGGCTCAGCGCGGGCTGCGCCATGTTAAGGCGCTCCGCCGCACGATGCATGTGAAGCTCTTCCGCCACCACGATAAAATTGCGCATCAGTCGAAACTGCATACTGTGCCTTCACTATTGATAATAAAATTCATATTAAAATAGCATAAATGATGCAATTGATAGCCCTCTTCGTCCGGTTAAGAATGGAAGCATTCATCCGAGGGGAAAAATATGGAAAACCACATCAACGATCTCAGAAGTGCTATCGAACTGCTCAAACGCCATGAAGGTCAATACCTTGAAACCACCCATCCGGTCGATCCTGACGCGGAGCTGGCAGGTGTGTACCGGCACATTGGTGCTGGCGGCACGGTAAAACGTCCGACGCGCATCGGCCCGGCGATGATGTTTAACGCTATAAAGGGGTATCCCGACTCCCGTATTCTGGTCGGAATGCACGCCAGCCGCGAGCGGGCGGCGCTCCTGTTGGGCTGCGAGCCCTCTGAACTGGCAAAACACGTCGGCCAGGCCGTGAAAAACCCGATTGCTCCCGTTGTGGTTCCGGCGGCCCAGGCGCCGTGTCAGGAACAGGTGTTTTATGCCGACGATCCGGACTTCGATCTGCGTAAATTGCTTCCGGCACCGACCAACACGCCGATAGATGCCGGTCCGTTCTTCTGTCTGGGGCTGGTGCTGGCAAGCGATCCGGAAGATGCCTCCCTGACCGATGTCACTATTCACCGTCTCTGCGTTCAGGAGCGCGATGAACTCTCCATGTTCCTTGCCGCGGGTCGCCATATAGAGGTGTTCCGGAAGAAGGCCGAGGAGGCGGGCAAGCCGTTGCCGGTCACGATCAATATGGGTCTCGATCCCGCTATCTATATTGGCGCCTGTTTCGAAGCCCCTACCACGCCCTTCGGCTACAACGAGCTGGGTGTCGCCGGTGCGTTACGTCAGGCACCCGTCGAGCTGGTGCAGGGTGTGGCCGTAAATGAAAAAGCGATTGCGCGTGCGGAAATTATCATCGAAGGCGAACTGCTGCCGGGCGTGCGCGTAGAAGAAGATCAGCATACCCACACCGGGCACGCGATGCCGGAATTTCCCGGCTACTGCGGGGAGGCTAACCCCTCCTTACCGGTAATCAAAGTGAAGGCCGTCACGATGCGTCATCAGGCGATCCTGCAAACTCTGGTGGGACCGGGCGAAGAGCACACCACGCTGGCCGGTTTACCAACGGAGGCCAGCATCCGGAATACGGTGGAAGAAGCCATCCCCGGTTTTCTGCAAAACGTCTATGCGCATACCGCCGGGGGCGGCAAATTCCTTGGCGTATTGCAGGTGAAAAAGCGCCAGCCCTCTGACGAAGGGCGTCAGGGTCAGGCGGCACTCATTGCGTTAGCCACCTATTCCGAGCTTAAAAACATTATTCTCGTCGACGAAGATGTGGATATTTTCGACAGCGACGACATCCTGTGGGCGATGACCACCCGTATGCAGGGCGATGTCAGCATCACCCATCTGCCGGGGATCCGCGGACACCAGCTCGATCCGTCTCAGGCGCCGGACTACAGCCCCTCCATTCGTGGCAACGGGATCACCTGCAAAACGATTTTCGACTGTACGGTGCCCTGGGCGCTGAAGTCCCGCTTTGAGCGTGCGCCCTTTATGGAGGTAGACCCGACGCCGTGGGCGCCTGAACTGTTTAAAAAATAGCGTTAACTTGAAAATCTTCTTCACCCTTCACGGGTGAAGAACCTCACGCTGAAATTGCCGCGTCCCCTGCTTTCTTGTAACCTTTGAGCGTTTATCACATCCCCATAAAAAATGAGACTACCGGTCGCCTATGACAGCACATATTTCCAACGATCCTTTGCATGGCGTAACCCTCGAAATGCAGGTTAACGCGCTGGTTGCGCGATATGGCTGGAATGAACTGGGCAACCGAATCAAAATCAACTGTTTTCGCAAGGACCCGAGCGTTAAATCGAGTCTGAAGTTCCTGCGCCGCACCCCATGGGCGCGGGCGGAAGTTGAAGCCCTCTACCTCGACTCTCTTCACGATGACGGTAACGGGGAACAGGACGAACCGGCGTTTAATCCTTGGACGGATAGCCGGACACCCAGGAGCTAACACGCAAATGATGCGACACGTAAAACGGACTGGCGCGCTGCTTGGCTGCGCGCTTTTACTGGTAAGTTGCACTTCCAAACCACCCAAATCACTCGTTACCCCGCTGCCGCAGGCGAAACCTGTACAGCAGACCAACGAACCCATGCGCGGGATCTGGCTGGCGACCGTCTCCCGTCTCGACTGGCCTCCCGTGTCATCGGTGAATGGCCGTAGCGCGGACCAGCGTATCGCCCAGCAACAGAAGGCGCTGACGGACAAACTCGATAAGCTGAAAAATCTTGGGATCAACACCGTCTTCTTTCAGGTAAAACCGGACAGTACGGCGCTGTGGGCCTCTAAAATACTGCCGTGGTCAGATACCCTGACG
Source organism: Enterobacter cloacae complex sp. 6730903 (assembly GCF_048283985.1). Classification (NCBI taxonomy): domain Bacteria; kingdom Pseudomonadati; phylum Pseudomonadota; class Gammaproteobacteria; order Enterobacterales; family Enterobacteriaceae; genus Enterobacter; species Enterobacter cloacae complex sp. 6730903. Next base: position 43,899 of record NZ_JBLVXX010000010.1, read on the forward strand.
GGGACTATCGGGGAAGATCCCGGTTACGATCCGCTCCAGTTTATGCTGGATGAAGCGCACAAGCGCGGGATGAAGGTTCATGCCTGGTTTAACCCGTACCGCGTTTCCACCAACACGAAACCGTCGACCATCGCCGCGCTTAACCGCACCTCGTCGCTTCATCCTTCCAGCGTGTACGTCCAGCATCCGGAGTGGATCCGCACCTCGGGGGATCGTTTTGTTCTCGACCCGGGCATTCCCGAGGTGCGGGACTGGATAACCCAGGTGGTGATGGAAGTGGTGAATCACTACCCTGTCGATGGCGTTCAGTTCGATGACTATTTTTACACCGAGACGCCGGGCTCCCCCCTGAATGATGCCTGGATCTTCAGGCGCTATGGCGAAGGATTTGCGTCAAAAGCGGACTGGCGTCGACACAATACGCAGCAGTTGATTGTGCAGGTCTCCAGGGCGATCAAGCAGGCTAAACCTGATGTCGAATTTGGCGTTAGCCCGGCGGGGGTCTGGCGCAATCGCTCCTTCGACCCGGCAGGCTCGGACACGCGCGGCGCCGCAGCCTACGATGAGTCCTACGCTGACACGCGCAAATGGGTACAGCAGGGTTTACTGGATTACATTGCGCCGCAGATCTACTGGCCCTTCGCCCGCGACGCGGCACGTTACGATGTGCTGACAAAATGGTGGGCTGACGTGGTGAAACCGACCCACACCCGCCTGTATATCGGGATCGCGTTCTACAAAGTGGGCGCGCCTTCCAGAAACGAACCGGACTGGACGGTGAACGGCGGCGTACCGGAGCTGAAAAAACAGCTCGACCTCAACGATTCACTGCCAGACGTTAAGGGCACCATCCTGTTCCGTGAAGACTATCTTAACCAGCCTCAGACGCAGGAGGCAGTTAATTACCTCCGGGGACGCTGGGGTAGTTGACTGAAAAAAGGCAGAAACGTCCTGTTTCTGCCTTTCTTTTTACGGCTTCGGCCCGAACATCGCCTCAAGCTGTTTTGCGTCTGGCATACCCACGACCTGTTGCAGTTCGTTTTGCTCATTCAGGTAATAAATAGCCGGTGTGGCATTCGCGCCGAGACTGTCCATGAGCGTCTGGTGATTTTGCAGGATCTCAACGGTTTCCCGGGACGCCGCTCCTTCAGGTTTCGGCAGCTTTTTACCGCCGGACAGCTCGTACGCTTTCCAGGCCGACACCGGATCTTTCGCATTCAGGATCGCGGAGGCGTTACGCCCGCTGTTCGGGTTAAGAAACGCAACCAGCAGCGTGTTGAGCTGAACCTTCCCGGCCTTCACCCACGGCTGCGCTTCAGCCCAGAACTGCTTGCAGTACGGGCAGAACGGGTCGGCAAAGACGAAGACTTTACGCGGGGCACTCTCCGCGCCCTCCTTCAGCGGATGCGCGGCATTGAGCTTTTTCCACATCTCGCGGCCCATCGGGGCGTAGATCTCTTTCTGGAAAAAGGCTTCGCTGAGGTTGGTTCCCTTCTCATCATAAAGATAACCAGACACGACGTGCTTTCCGTCAGGGGTCAGAAAGAGCGTCACGCCCATGTCCTGATATTTCCCCAGCCACGCTGGCGCGCCGCCGGGGGCGTCAATTTTCTTGATGATTTTGATGTCCTGCTGTTCACTGAAGTGCTTCACCACATCCGGAAGCGTCTCCTCTGCCCTGACCAGCCCTGAAGCCATCAGAGCAGAGAGTAACAGCACCTTTTTATTTGCTAACCGTTGAAGCATAACGACCCCTCTAAAATATTGTTTTTCAGAGTGGTCGAAGTTTATTGCCCTGTCAACGCTTCATAAATATCCTTGAGGCGACTACGCAAAAATCGCACGGCTTTGTGTTTGCGGGATAATAACGCCTGCACACTGTCGCCTGTTTCCTCTGCCAGCACCTTCATGCTGTAGCCCTCAAATTCCGTTTTTTCAAACACCTCGCGCTGAGGTGGCGGCAGTTCCGACAGGGCTTGCCCCAACTCTTCCCATAGCAGCATGTTGAGATACTCTTCCTCCGGCGTTTGCGGTACGCCGAATAACGTTTCTGCAATCTCCTGCTCCGGAAAGTCCTCGTCATCTGCTGTCAGGTACCCCGGCAGTGAAACCTCGTGCTTTTTTCGCGCCCGGTCGATCATCTCATTTCGTGCGGCGCGAAACAGCCAGGCGGCGACGTTCTCGACCGGTTGTTCCACTTTCATCAACTGCCAGGTCACTTCCTGAAGAATATCATCGACATCATCACGAACCGCAGTCCTTCCGCGAATGAAAGCTTTTAGCCGCGTGCGGCAGGCATTGAGTGCCGAGATCAGTAATGATTCCCCCGCCTCACCGGCTTTCATATCGCTCACTCGGCTTCCGGCGCTTTCGCACCGTTATCATCTCGCTTTTCATCCCGGCCATCGTGCCACCGGCAATGACCATGGCGCCCAAATCCCGCCCGACGCTGCTGAATGAAGGCCTCACGTTGTTCGGGGCTCATATTCATCCATTGTTCGTGCATACGGCGGTGCGCACCGAACATACCGGGACGGAAACCCAGCCCACCGAAAAGAATGCGGCTCAGCAGCAGGATCCCCAGCGCCTGCCAGAAGCCAATGGCTTTAACCCCCAGGATGGCCGGGAGCAACGCGTTCCACAGGGACATGACCAGCAGGCCAAGCACCACGAACAGGACTGCGCCAATCACGATGCCCTTACCCATACGATGGCGGCCCAAACCACGCCCGTGACCTTTTCCGTGCATATCAAAATTTCTCATGTGTGCCTCGTTTATGTTGAATGATTATGGTCTCTGATGAGGTAGACGGATGAGAAACAGAAATATTGCCGGGGGAAGAGAAATTTATGTGATAGCGGCGTTGTATGGATAACAGTATTGGCTGAAGGAGATTGTGCTGCGGCTGAATGCAAACATTAAAAAGGCTCCCTCGGGAGCCTCTCTGAACATCACGCCGTAGCAGGCAAACTAAAGCGCGAGATACTTTGGGACAGCTGCTGCGCCTGCTCCTCCAGCGAGGCCGCGGCGGCGGCGGATTGCTGCACCAGCGCCGCGTTCTGCTGGGTCACACCGTCCATCTCCGTTACGGCCTGCCCAACCTGACCAATCCCGCGGCTCTGCTCTTCTGAGGCAACCGAAATCTGTTCCATCAGCGCATGCACTTTATTCACAGAGCTGATAATAGAATCAATCACCTCTCCCGAACGATTCACCAGTTCCGCACCGTTTTTCACGCTGGAAACAGACTGGGCGATGAGGCTTTCGATATCCTTCGCCGCCACCGCGCTTTTCTAGGCCAGTGTGCGCACTTCACTTGCTACCACGGCAAATCCTCGCCCCTGCGTGCCAGCACGCGCCGCTTCAACGGCCGCGTTTAGCGCCAGAATATTAGTCTGGAAAGCAATGCTGTTGATGACGCTGGTGATGTCCTCAATACGCTTCGAATTGGACGCGATAGTATTCATCGTTTCGATGACTTCACGGGTTACCGCTTCACCGGTATGGGCATTTTTCACGGCATCCTGCACCAGCTTACCGGCCTGGAAAACGTTGTCGGTGTTATTCGCCACCGTCGCGCTCAGCTCTTCCATGCTGGCGGCCGTCTGGGTCAGGGCCGAAGCCTGTTGCTCGGTACGGGAGGCCAGGTCGATATTGCCGGAGGCAATTTCCTGCGCTGCATGCGTCACGGTGTGGCTGGCATCGCGCACCTGAGAAATGGTGGAGAGCAGCGCCTGGCGCATCTGCTCCATCGAGGACATCAGGTGATCGATTTCATTCCCGGAATCACGCTTGAACGGTACCGGTACGTCCAGCTTCCCGGCCGCAATCTGGCGACAGTGCTCGCGCGCCAGGTTCACCGGCGCAAAGACCACGCGTTTCATCAGTAGGCTGACGGCGAAGATCACCACCACGAACAGCACCGCAATGCTGGCGATAATAACCAGACCCGACACAAAATTATGGCTCGCCTCCTCGTTCAGCGTTTTGGCGTACTTCTGGTGAACGGAGAGAACCTGATCGAGCACAATTTCATATTGGCGATCGAGTTGAGACACCACGGGAATAAGAGCGTTGAACCGCGACACATCGTGAGCGGCGGCAGCGGCAATCAGCGGTGCCAGTCCCTGATTACGGTAGTTTTGCCACGCCTCCTGGTAGGCAGTGACCAGCGGGGCTTCGTCCTGCAAACGCGGTGAGGCCATAAACGCCGAAAATGCACTATCGGCTTTGGTCAGCGCCTCTTTAACCGAGGCCAGTTTCGCAGACGGGTCGGTAGCGTCCCCCGCTTCCACCATTTTCACATACTCCATAACCCTGACGCGCAGGGTTCGGCTGTGGTTAATGGGATCAATAATGGACAGGACAACCTGAATTTCTTTGTTCACATTATCCAGCGAAGTATTACTTTTAATGATGAGCCCAACGCTGGTGATAGTGCTGGCCACAAAGAAGAAAAGCAGGGAAAACAGGATAATCAGGGATGATTTTTTCAACGACATAACACACCTCAGGGATATAATTTCCCTTTGGTTATCGGCTGAATCCAATCTTTAATTAATTAAAGTTATTGATGTACCCCTCAGACGTTACCCTGTCACTCCACGGCCTTGTATCGCCGTTGCAGGGTGGCATCCAGCTTACGCTGGATCGGCTCCGGCGTTTCCCCTTCAATCAGTTTGCCAATCAGATCAAAGCAGTGCCAGGCGAGCTGGCGGTTATCCTGACGAACGGTATCGACAGGAATGGTCAGAGAATCATAGAGATAGTGATCGTCAAAGCTGGCCAGACGCATATCGTTTTGCAGCAGATTATGTTGCCCCATATAGCGCAACACCCCTTCCAGCAGACCGCAGGCGGCGGTAAAGAGGGCTTTTGGCGGGCGGCCCAGGCGCGCGCAAAGCTCGGCAAACATTTCGTAGCCGGAGCTCGGATGGTAATTACCATGAATGATCCACTCCGGACGTAGCTCGACGCCAGCGTCACGCAGCCCCTGCTTAAACCCTTCAAGACGGTCACGCGTCGGGGAAAGCCGCGGCTGACCGCCGAGGAAGTAGAACTCATCCGGATGCTGGCGCGCGATGTCGGCCACCAGCGTGGCGGTTGGGGTAATTGAATCGGTGAGAACCAGCGGCAAAGAACTGTCGTTCATATGACGGTCAAAAAGCACAACGGGCAGCTGTTCGCTCAGCTTTTGATAGTCCGCGTCGTTGAGCATGCTGGAGGCGACAATCAGCCCGTCCACCTGGCGGGCAACCATGTTATTGACCACCACCGTCTCCTGGCCCGGATTCTCATCGCTACAGGAGATCAGCAACTGAACACCCGCCTCGCGGCAGAGGGTCTCCAGCTCATGAGAAAAAACGGCAAACCCGTAGTTGGTGATTTCCGGCACCACCAGACCAATGGTGTGGCTGCGGTTGTCCCGCAGCGAACGGGCGTGAATGCTGGGCTGATAATGATGTTCTTTGGCAATCGCCAGCACGCGCTCGCGCGTCTCCTCCGCCACCCGAAGCTCTTTGCTGCGGCCGTTCAGAACCAGACTGGCGGTGGCTTTTGAAACCCCCGCCAGCTCCGCGATATCTTTAATGGTGACGCGTTTTGTTTTTCTCACAACGACTTAGATCCGGCTGCCAAAACCTCTATTCTATCATGCAGCTGCGCAGCGACCAGTAGCGTAATGTGATGTCGGACGCACCTTCGAAGCGTACCTGGGCCGGATGGTCAGGAAAATAGCGGCTGCTCATGACGCCTTCACCGTGATTGATGAATATTTCGACGCTGGAACGGTCGCACAGCACGCGTAAATGATGAACATTGCCCTGCCAGTAGCGGGTCAGCGTCTCTCCGGTTTCCAGGCTGGCGCGTTCCAGGCGGATCCCCTCATCATTCACAATCAGCCGCAACGCGCCGGCAAAATCCACGTTCACGCTCGGCGCGCTCAGTTCAAACTCAAGACGCGCTCCCGCCAGCACCGGGGCATCGCTGGCGCGTCCCTGCCAGTAATGTTCATCCTCGCGCAGCGTTTCCAGCTCACGGACCGGGGTTTGCCAGAGCTTACCGTCGCGGTAGCGCAGCTCTCGTGGACAGGTCATCTGGTGGATCCAGCCGTGCGCCCGCGTAGGCTGGAGCATCTCTTCGCCGTCCGGCACGCCCATCCAGCCGATGAGGAGGCGGCGGCCGTCTTCTGCCACCGTGGTTTGCGGCGCGTAAAACTCGAAACCGGCGTCAAGCTCATGCAGCTCGCCGTGCGCAAATGCAGGCGTCTGATAATCAAATGCGCCGCTCATCCAGACGGCCGGATAGGTATTGAGATAGCGATGCGGTTCGCGCGCCAGCCCCTGCGGGCAGCAGATCAAGACGTGTGTTCCATCAAGCGCAAACAGATCCGGGCACTCCCACATATAGCCCGCGTCCGTGAGTCCGTTGACGCCGTGACCAGCGATTTCGCCGCAGGACGCCCAGGTGTGTAAATCGGCTGACGTAAACAGCAGCACCTTGCCGCGCTGCTGTCGATCCTGCGCCCCGAGCACCATGTACCAATGCCCGTCATGGCGCCACACTTTCGGATCGCGGACGTGCCCGGTGTACCCGTCCGGCAGGGGCAGCACCGGTCCCAGTTTGGCAAACGTGCCATCGTCATTTTGCACCGCCAGACACTGCCAGGCGGTGCGGCCGCCATCGTCAAACTTAACGTTGCCGGTATAGCACAGGGTCAGCACGCCGTTGTTATCCACGGCGCTGCCGGAGTAACAGCCGTTGCGGTCATACTCTTCGTCAGGCATCAGCGCCATTGGCTCGTGCTGCCAGTGCACCAGATCTGCTGAGCTCCAGTGCCCCCAGCACTTGTAGCGATGATCGCAGCCCAGCGGGTTCCACTGATAAAACAGATGGTAGCGCCCGGCAAACCAGATAAACCCGTTCGGATCGTTCATGAGCCCCGTCACCGGTGCGGGATGCCACTGCGGATAGTGGCTGTCCGCCAGCGCACGCGGCTGGCCTTGCATCACGGCCTGCAACACGGCAGGCCAGCGGGAAGATAAGGTCATTATTCTGAGTCCGTTTTATATTTCAGCAGCAGAGAGACGGTGAACGCCACGCCAAACGCAATCACCATGCCGATAATATAGTTGAGCAGCGAGCTGGCCTGGACAATTGCCATGCCGGGAAGCGCCGTCAGGCCAACGGCAGTCATGTAGACATGCACCGACACCACCCAGGCACCGCCTGCCGCACCGCCGATCAGCGCCGCGATAAACGGCTTCACAAAACGCAGGTTGATGCCAAAAATTGCCGCTTCGGTGATGCCCAGCATCGCGGAAAACGCCGACGGTAAGGTAATGGCTTTGATTTTGGCATCGCGGGTTTTGAACCACACCGCCAGACACGCCCCGCCCTGCGCCACGTTCGCCATCGCCCAGATCGGCAGCAGGAAGTTAACGCCAATCGACGGATTACCCAGTAGCCCGGCCTCAATGGCGTGGAAGCTGTGGTGAATGCCGGTAATGACAATCACCGAATAGAGCCCACCAAACAGCAGCCCGGCCAGCCAGCCCGCGTGGGAAATCAGGGTGCTAAGAATAAAGGAGATCCCGTCGCCCAGTGCGCGTCCCGCCGGGCCAATAATCAACAGCGCAATGAAGCCGGAGATAATGACGGTCAGGAACGGCGTCAGGATCAGATCTAACGCATCCGGTATTGCCCGGCGCAGCTGTTTTTCCACAATGCTCATAAACCACACCGCCAGCAGCACCGGGAAGACGGTTCCCTGATAGCCAATCATGGCGATTTCAAGACCGAAGAAGTTCATGGTGTGGAAGCCGGACGCTACGCCCCAGGCGTTGGTCAGCGCAGGATGAGTCAGGATGCCGCCGAGCGTTGCCCCCAGATACGGGTTGCCGCCAAACTCCCGCGCGGCGGTGAAGCCAATCAGGATCGGCAGAATAATAAACGCCGCCGAGCTGCACATATCGAGCATGATATAGAGCGCGTTATCCGGATTAACCCAGCCGTAGGTTTTAACCATCCCCAGCAGGCCCATCAGCAGACCCGAGGCCACGATCGCCGGGATAATCGGCACGAAGATGTTGGAGAGCAGACGCGCGATACGCTGGAACGGGTTCAGCTTGCGGGCCGCAATATCCGCCGCTTCCGATTTACTGGACTCGCTAATCCCTGCGGCCTGAATAAACGCGGCGTAAACCTTATTCACCACCCCGGTGCCGAAGATCACCTGCATCTGCCCGGCGTTTCGAAAACAGCCTTTCACGCCTTCAACCTTGCCGATGGCCTGCTGGTCGGCAAGCGCATCATCGACCAGCACCAGACGAAGGCGCGTGGCGCAATGTGCCGCGCTGGCAATGTTCTCTTTGCCCCCGAGCAGCGGAATAAGCTCACGCGCAATATGATTAAAATCCATAGATACCTCTTCCTGACCTCTTTTTATGATGTTCGAAACGCCCCCGCGATGCGGGAGCGTGAAGGGTTAAAACCAGGTTTCCATCTGCACCCCAAAGTTCCATTCCCCACCCGCGTTGAAGCCGCTGCTGCCAAAGGCGTCATCGCTGGCGTAGTTATCCAGCTTGCTGCTCCAGTCCATCCAGGTGGCGAACAGGCGCAGCTCCGGACGGCTGAAGAAATCGCCAATCTTGCCCGCCTTTAACGTCGGGGCGAAAGTCAGCTTGTAGAAGCTACCGTTAACCGCATTGCGATCCTTATAGCCTTCCGGGCTTAAATCCATGTACTGATAGCTGCCTTCGAACGCGAGGGCGAAATTCTGGGTCACCTCTTTGATCAGACGCGTATTGAGCGTGACCCACTCATAGCTGTCGCCCTTCACGTAGCGGTCCTTACTGCTTTGCGCCAGCACGGCGGGCGCAATGTGCCAGCCACCGCCCAGCGGCGTGACACCGTAACTTGCAAAACGCCAGGTATCGGCTTCTGACAGCAGCGCGCCGTCTGAACCAATGCTTTTCACCTCGGCGCCCAGACCGTGGCCGTAAAGCAGCGCCGTTTTGGCAGAACCTTCCCGCAGGCCGTAGAAGCTCTCGTTATGCAGACCAACCAGCGCATGCACCCCGTTATTGGCCGCGTCGGTTTTTATCGGATCGCCGTTGCTGTCCTTACGGTCGTCATTATCTTTTGCCCGTAAGCCGCTGACCATCATCTGCACCGGCCCGGCGAAGTGATTCATGCTGAGGATGTAGTTCTGAACGTTGTTGTCTATCTCCTCTTCGCTGCCGAAGTTACGGCCATAAAGGGAGAAGTTACTGTGCAGCGTATCGTTCCACTTCACGTCGTAGACGCCGCCGCCGGTCCCGGCGAGAAACACCACGTCGGAATCCAGCCAGTGAATGTCGAAGTTGTCGCGGTCAAAACGCTTACCCGCCCAGAAGGTGCTGCCCTTCAGCGCGCCGGTAAAGTCCGGCAAATTGCCCAGCTCGGCAAAGGCCTGACGAATGTTCAGGTCGCTGCTGTCTGCCGACCAGTCGTTATAGGTTTTCTGACCGTCGGCCAGCATCGCCTTAAAGCGCGTCGTCGCGCCATTCTCCAGCGTCTGTTTGTGCTCAACATTCAGCTCAACGTAGGTATCAGCTTCGTTCCCCAGACGCCCGATGGCCCCACCCGTTTCCCCGGCGGGCGTCAGATAAGGGCCGCTTTTGCTGCTGGAGGCCGCGTCGTTCATCAGCAGGCCGGAACGGGCGTAACCGTGAAATTCAAAACCGCCTGTCCGGTCGGCTTTCTCTTCCAGCGCCGTGGTACGTTGCGCCACCGCCTGTGTGGAGGTTTGTGCTTCCTGCTGCGCCGCCACCAGCTGCTGCGTTTTCTGTTCCGCTGCCGTGGCGCGCTTTTCAGCAACCTGCGCGCGGGTTTCCGCCTCCTGCAAACGCTGCTCCAGCGCCGCCAGGCGCGCTTCGATACGTGTCATATCCGTCTGGGCAAAAACAGAGGTACTGCCGGCCAGCATGCCTATCATCACGGCAAGCCTGCGTTTTTTATACATTTTGTCGCATCCCTAATAACTATCGGTAAAAGTGCTAAATTGCTAAACCGGTTTAGGCTGGTGATACTAAACCGTTGAATTTTGGATCGGCAACGTTTTTTGCTAAACCGTTTTAGTAAGTGTGATCGAGGCGACAATTCAGGCCGCCGACCGGTGGCCTGGAGAGGTGAATTACAGTTCGTGATGATAAGGCAGCGCGGTCATTGCCCCTTTTGCGGTTGTCGCCAGCGCCCCGCAGCGCTGCGCCAGCGTGATGACCTCTGAGAGACGGGCCTGGCCATCACGAGCCAGACCGAACAGCAGTCCGGCGACGAAAGCATCCCCCGCGCCAGTGGTATCAATGCATTCCACGGGTGATGCAGGATAGTGCGTCAACGCGCCTCCCTGCCAGGCGGTCACGCCCTCTTTTCCCTGCGTCACCAGCACCAGCCTGGCCGGACAGGTGCGCATCAGCGCCGCCAGCCCCTCATGGACCTGCGCATTTCCGGTTAAGAACGCCAGCTCTTCCACCGAGATTTTCACCACATCTGCACAGGCTAATGCCCGCTCAAGACACTCGCGCAGCTCGACTTCATCGTGCCAGAGATCGGCGCGGATATTGGGGTCAAAGCTGACGAATCCCCCCGCCTGTCTGATCGCGGCCATCGCCAGAAACGTCGCGGAACGGCTGGGTTCGGCGCTGAGCGCGATAGAGCAGACGTGCAGCCACTCCCCGGCGCGGAATGGCGGGAGATCGGCAGAGTCGAGGAACAGATCAGCGCTCGGGCGAACCATAAAGGTAAAGGAACGTTCACCGTCGTCATCGAGATCCACCACCACCGTGGAGGTGCGATGCTGCGGGTCGAGCCGCAGCCATTCTGTATTAACCTGCTCATCCGCAAGCGTTTTTTGCATAAAGCGCCCGAAGGGGTCGTCGCCCACCCGGCCTATAAAGGCGCTTCTGCCGCCCAGACGCGCAATCCCTACCGCGACATTGGCCGGTGCGCCGCCCGGACATTGCAGCAGTTTACCCTCTCCGTCGGGCAACAGATCCACCACGGCATCGCCAAGTACCCAGATCGTCTCCATATCACCTTCTTAGCTAAATTATGTTAAACCGGTTTAGCTATTTAAGCACAGGCAGGGTGTCGGGGAAATATGGCGAGGGAAAATTTGCTTAACCCACCCGATGGGGCCAGTGAATATCACCCATACCGTTAAGCTGCGGGCGGGCGAATAAAAAGCCCTGGAAGCGGCGAATCCCGGCGGATTCAAGCCAGCACCACTCTTCTATCTTCTCAATGCCTTCTGCGACCAGCGTAATCTCCAGATCGGTGCAGCAGCTGATTATCGACTTCACAATCGCCTGCTTGGGCCCGCTCAGGTGGATATCGCTGACGATCTCTCTGTCGATTTTGAGCTTATCCGGCTGGAACCGGGTGAGCAGCGAAAGGCCAGCATAGCCGGAACCAAAATCATCTATCGCCAGCCCAACCCCTTCCGCCCGCAGCTGTTTAATGGCGCTGTTAAACTGGTTGAAGCCGGAAATCATCTCGTTCTCAGTGACTTCAATGACTACCTGCTCTGGCTGTAGACCGTGCTTTTTGATCTGCGTTACCAGGAACTCTACCGCACCCGACACGTTAACCAGCGACATTGGCAGCAGGTTCACCGCCAGTTTGTGGCTGCCGATGCCCAGCTTTTGCGCCAGCGCAAAGGTCCAGGCTTTGGTTTGCAGGTCGACTTCGTAAATCTGTTCACGATCGAGACTACGGAAGAAATGCTCCGGGCTGCCGCCGTCGTTTCCGCGTATAAGCGCTTCGAGAGAACTGATTTTGCCTTCGGACGGCTCGACAATGGGTTGCAGCGCAAACTGGCAGGGCTGTCCCGCCAGCAGACCTAACCCTTTTCCAAACGGCGCGCGCTCTCGCGAAAGCGTCCATTTATCAGGCTCATAGTCCGAAGCGGGTGGGATAGCGGTTTTGCCGGTGATAAAGGTCTGAATGAATTTGAAGACCCGATCCTCAGAAGTGAGATAGCTTTCCAGCTTGCTGTAATGCAGAACCGACGCCAGAACCGCTTTCGGGGTCTGAACGTCCAGGTCAAACAGCAGCATTCCCACGTCTTCGAAACGTCTGCGCGGGCCGTAATCGCGCATCAGCTCCACCACGCCGGTATGCCGGTCATCCGCACGGATGGTGTTAAAAAGCGCGACGACGCGCTGTTCCGTGCCTTCGAGAATTTGCAGAACGTCACGTCCACGGGAGAGAAGAATGCCTGAGATGCCCTGCTCCGTATTACGGATCCTGGCCTGTTCAACCAGCGCGCTTAACGCTGCGGAGGTGCAGGTTAAGCTCAGCTGGCTTCGATAAATGAGAGTTGTCAGCACAGAAACGGGGTCCGGTATGGGGTATACGCCTGAACGGTACTGTTTAACACAGTTCCCCGGTGTGACCTAATCTATTGTTGGGCTTGATTCTCCCCGATACGGCTGTCGATCCGCGTCTGCATGTAGTCATAGAACGGATTCGACGTCACGCGCATCAGCGCATCTTTGCCGACGCTCAGAACCGATGTTTCTCCCCACAGGGCTATCGTCCCGAGGCTGATACCGTAGTGGTTTTTCACCGCAGGATGGCGGCCATACAGATCGTCATCCGGCGGGAACGGAATGGCAACATGAGACAGGGAATAAACCTCCTGCGGATACGCCACTGACAGCGGCGCCACCGTTTCCCTGGTGCTGCCCGCAGGGGTTGTCTTTGCCACCATATCAAACCTGTCGGGGCTGGCATTGGTCACAATCGTGACACTGTAACGTCTTTTCGCCTCGGGCAGCAGGTCAGCCACCGCCGTCCACGATGACGGCCTGAACAGTGGACGGAAACTCCCGGCCTGGTTGATATCAAAAACCACCAGTTCGCTGCCGTTTGCCGGAAGCTGGTCAAACAGCCCGCTGACCACGGCGCGGGTACTGACCGTTGAATCCATGACCGACTGGAAAGCAAGTACCGGCGGGAGCTGCGCCAGTTTGTGATCATGAACATCGCGATTTATCTGCTCATGCAGCGCCTGGGTGAGTAGCCAGGACTGACGTGCCGCATTCACCGGGAACGAATTGTATTTATAAGGATTATATTCAGGCGAAATGTTAAGCCACGCGGCTTTGGCAAACGCCGGTAACATAGCCGGTAGCCCGGCGAATCCGGCAAAGCGCGCAAACGCCGTGACGCCAATCATCGGGGAGAGCAACACGATCTGCTGAGGTTTACGCAGTTCAGGCGCATCAAGGGCGTCGAGGGCGTATTTCATCGCCAGCGCCCTGCCGTTGGAGTAGCCCACCAGATGCAGGGGGAGATCGTTCCCCGTCAGGCGTGTCGCTTCACGAACCGTAAGGCGCGTTGCCGCCAGCCACGCCTCCCAGTCAACGTCTGTCAGCGCGCCCGGCGCCGTGCCGTGTCCGGGCAAACGAGGCACTACGGCCACAAAGCCGTGCTGTTGATAATTCACAGCCAGATGCCTGACGCTGTAGGGCGAGTCCGTCAGACCGTGCAGCAATACCACCGCCCCGCGCGGCTTTCCGGCAGGCATCAGCACGAACGACCGGTTTGCATCCGGGGAAAAGTGTCCTGGCCACACCAGGCTCTGGCGGTAATAACGGTTCAGCGGCGTGCGCTCTGCGGGGGTGAATTTCGCCGTCACCTCAGCGTCGAGAGCGGTGAAGATGGCATTTTCCCGCGCGACATACGCTGCGAAAGTCGCGTTATCCATCTCCTGCACGGACATTTCATCAGCCCGCCAGGTGTGCCAGTGATGCAGGGCCGGCCCCTGCTGCGAAAGATAAACCCGCACCGCCAGCAAAACGAGCACAATGATCCCGATGACCATCGCTATTTTTTTTGCGAGAGCCATCAGGCGCACGCTGACCCGCCAGGGCAAATTCGCCATGTAAGGCTCCCTCTCTTATTCCCAGAGCGTTCATCTTACCAAAAAATGTGAAGAGGCTGACGTATTCACCAAATAGATACCTCTCAGCCTGCACACTGCACCAAAAGTGAACTACGCTGCACAAATGTTGAGCATCTGTTAAACAAATATTGCATTAACTTTGCTGCACAGCGCGTTTTCGCCGCAATGTGAACATGGCACGCGTCCTGCATTGTTAATCCGGTAACAGAATCCCGGCCTTTGACAGCCAGTTAACAGCGAGGCGGTATGACGACCAAACCTGAGGTGTTGAGCCGTATCGAAGCGACCTTTAGCCAGCTCACCCCGAGCGAAAAGCGGGTGGCAAGCTGGATGCTGGCGCACGTCGGGCAGATCCCTTTTGAAACGGCAGAGAGCGTGGCGCTGGCCACGGCCACCAGCGGGATCACCGTCGGACGCTTTCTGCGCAAGCTGGGCTATCGCAACCTGGACGACGCCAAAAAAAGCCTGCGCGATCCCCATCAGCCCTGGGGCATTAACGAGCGTCTCGACTCCTGGAAACAGCAACAGCCGCTGTCGGATCGCCTTCAGCACTCCCTGTCGCTGGAGGTGGACGCCATTGCCCATGTTTACCAGCTGGCGCAAAGCGAAACGTTCAGGCAGGTGGTCCAGCAACTTACCCATGCCGACGCCATTTTCGTGCTGGGGATCCAGTCCACGCGCGGGATCGCCAATGCGTTCTTCAGCCATCTGGAGTACCTGCGCCCGCGGGTGAGCTATTCCGAAGGGCTCTCCGGTAGCTGGGTGGAGTCGCTTAACTCCGGCTTTGCGAACCCGTATATCGTGCTGACGGATACCCGCGCCTACTCCGCCATTGCCCGCCAGTACTGCCGCGTGGCGAGCGAAAAAGGCCTGGCGATGGCGCTGATCACCGATATCTGGTGCCCGTGGGCGCGGGATTACCCGATTGATTTACTCCAGGTGAAAACCGATACCGGCCATTTCTGGGATTCGCTGGCGCCGGTGAGCTGTCTGTTCAACCTGCTGCTGTCGGGCGTTGTGGAGGCGCTGGGGGATGCGCTGCCGGAACGTCTGGCAATCAACCGACAACTACAACAAGAGTTTGGACAATTTGAACGCTAAAGGAGCGGAGCTATGCCTGAAGAGAGTCAACTGATTGATGTGGCGAAAACCTTTCCCACGCTGCATATCGATCTGAAATACGCGACCGCCGATAACATCACCGGCCGCCCGATCTACCAGCACGCCGCGTGCCTGCTGCATACGGATGCCGCCACCGCGCTGGCGAAATCGATTAGCATCGCCGCGCTGGCCGGTCTGAAGCTGGTGGTTTACGACGCCTACCGCCCCCAGCAGGCGCAGGCGCAACTCTGGGATGCCTGCCCCAATCCGGAATACGTGGTGGATGTCGCAATTGGCTCTAACCACAGCCGGGGCACCGCCATTGACGTCACGCTGATGGATGAAAACGACAACGTGCTGGATATGGGCGCCGGGTTTGACGAAATGCACGACCGTTCTCATGCCTGGCACCCTTCCGTTCCGCCCGAGGCGCAGCGAAATCGTCTGCTCCTGAACGCCGTGATGTACGGCGGCGGTTTTGTGGGCATCAGCAGCGAATGGTGGCATTTCGAACTGCCGAATGCCGCCAGCTACCCGCTGTTAGATGACCAGTTCGCCTGTTATCCGACCACACACTCACTCTAATTCTGGAGCCCGGCCATGAAAACAACGCTGCTTACAACCCTGATTGCCGCTACGCTCGCCCTGAGCGCCCCTCTCGCGCTGGCGGCGGTGCCAAAAGATATGCTGGTGATTGGGAAAGCTGCCGATCCGCAAACGCTGGATCCGGCGGTCACTATCGATAACAACGACTGGACGGTGACCTACCCCTCGTACCAGCGTCTGGTGAAATACAAGCCAGGCACCACGGAGGTGGAAGGCGATCTGTCGACGGGCTGGAAGGCGTCAGACGACCAGAAAGAGTGGACGTTCACCCTGGCAGATAATGCAA
The DNA here is from genome assembly GCF_048283985.1 of Enterobacter cloacae complex sp. 6730903. Lineage (NCBI taxonomy): Bacteria > Pseudomonadati > Pseudomonadota > Gammaproteobacteria > Enterobacterales > Enterobacteriaceae > Enterobacter > Enterobacter cloacae complex sp. 6730903. Next base: position 59,844 of record NZ_JBLVXX010000010.1, read on the forward strand.
AATTCTCCGACGGCACGCCGGTGACCGCCGAAGCGGTAAAGCTGTCGTTTGAACGACTGCTGAAAATCAACCAGGGACCTTCCGAAGCGTTTCCGAAAGATTTGAAAGTGGACGCGGTGGATGAGCATACGGTGAAATTCACCCTCAGCCAGCCGTTCGCCCCGTTCCTCTACACGCTGGCCAATGACGGCGCGTCGATCGTCAACCCGGCGGTGCTGAAAGCCAATGCCGCCGACGATGCGCGCGGTTTCCTGGCGCAAAACACCGCGGGTTCCGGACCGTTTATGCTGAAAAGCTGGCGGAAAGGTCAGCAGCTGGTGATGGTGCCCAACCCACACTGGCCGGGTGAAAAGCCGCACTTCAAGCGCGTCTCGGTGAAGATTATCGGTGAAAGCGCCTCGCGTCGCCTGCAACTTTCCCGTGGCGATCTGGATATCGCCGACGCCCTGCCGGTGGATCAGCTTGCTGCCCTGAAGCAGGAAGGCAAAGTGGCCGTGGCGGAATACCCGTCCCTGCGGGTGACCTACCTCTATCTGAACAACAGTAAGCCTCCGATGAATCAGGTGGATTTGCGCCGCGCGGTCTCCTGGGCCACCGATTATCAGGGGATGGTGACAGGCATTCTCAGCGGGAACGGCAAGCAGATGCGCGGCCCGATCCCGGAGGGCATGTGGGGCTTCGATGCGAACGCCATGCAGTACAGCTTTGACGAGGCTAAGGCCAAAGCGGCGCTGGAAAAAGTCAACGATAAACCGGCCAGCCTGACGTTCCTCTACTCCGATAACGACCCGAACTGGGAGCCTATCGCCCTCTCCACGCAGGCGAGCCTGGGCAAGCTGGGGATTAACGTCAAGCTCGAGAAACTGGCGAACGCCACCATGCGCGACCGCGTCGGCAAAGGTGATTATGACATTGCGATTGGTAACTGGAGCCCGGACTTCGCTGACCCGTACATGTTCATGAACTACTGGTTCGAATCGGACAAAAAAGGGCTGCCGGGGAACCGCTCATTCTATGAGAACAAAGAGGTCGATGCATTGTTGCAGGCGGCACTGAAAACCACCGATCAGGCGGAACGCACCAAAGATTACCAGCAGGCGCAGAAAGTGGTGATTGACGAGGCGGCTTACGTTTATCTGTTCCAGAAGAACTACCAGCTGGCGATGAACAAAGAGGTCAAAGGCTTCACCTTTAATCCGATGCTTGAGCAGGTCTTTAACATCGCCACCATGAGTAAGTAACGGCCCACGCCGGGGGGAAGTGTATGACGTTCTGGAGCATTGTGCGCCAGCGCTGCTGGGGGTTAATCCTGGTGGTGGCCGGTGTCTGTATTATTACTTTTATTATTTCACACCTGATCCCCGGCGATCCGGCCCGCCTGCTGGCCGGTGACCGCGCCAGCGATGAAATTGTGCAGGGCATCCGCCAGCAGCTGGGGCTGGATCAACCGCTCTATATTCAGTTTGGCCGCTATGTAGAGGCGCTGGCGCACGGCGATCTGGGCACCTCCATTCGCACCGGTCGCCCCGTTGCGGAAGATTTGAAAGCCTTTTTCCCCGCCACGCTGGAGCTGGCGTTCTGCTCTTTGCTGCTGGCGCTGGTGATTGGCGTACCGCTGGGCATTTTATCGGCGGTGTACCGTAACCGCTGGCTGGATCACCTGGTGCGACTGATGGCGATGACGGGCATCTCGACGCCTGCCTTCTGGCTGGGACTGGGGGTTATCGTTCTGTTCTACGGGCAACTGCAAATTCTGCCCGGCGGCGGCAGGCTGGACGACTGGCTCGATCCGCCTGCCCACGTTACCGGCTTTTATCTGCTGGACGCTCTGCTGGAAGGCAACGGCGAGGTGTTTTTCAACGCCCTACAGCACCTGATTCTCCCCTCCCTGACCCTGGCCTTTGTGCATCTGGGTATTGTGGCGCGTCAGGTGCGTTCCGCGATGCTGGAGCAGCTGAGCGAGGATTATATTCGTACCGCCCGCGCGAGTGGGTTGCCGGGCTGGTACATCGTGCTGCGCTACGCCTTACCCAACGCCATGATCCCCTCCATTACCGTGCTCGGGCTGGCGCTGGGCGATCTGCTGTACGGGGCAGTCCTTACCGAAACCGTGTTTGCCTGGCCGGGAATGGGAGCCTGGGTGGTGACCTCCATTCAGGCGCTGGACTTCCCTGCCGTCATGGGCTTCGCGGTCGTGGTATCGCTGGCCTATGTCTTCGTCAATCTGGTGGTGGATCTGCTGTATCTGTGGATCGACCCGCGAATCGGGCGCGGAGGTGCCGAATGATGTTAACTCAGGAAACGCCCGTCCCTGTCAGCACCGTTAAACAGCGCATCAACTGGGCAAAGCTGTTCTGGATGCTACGCAAAAGCCCGCTCACGCTGATCGGCGGTGTCATTATGATCGTGATGCTGCTGATGATGGTGGTCTCGCCGTGGATCGTCCCGCACGATCCGAACGCACTGGATCTGACCGCCCGCTTGCAGGCGCCTTCAGCCCAGCACTGGTTTGGCACCGATGAGGTGGGCCGGGATCTGTTCAGCCGCGTGCTGGTGGGCAGCCAGCAGTCCATCACGGCGGGGCTGGCGGTGGTGGTGATTGCGGGCGGCATCGGTTCGCTGCTCGGCTGTTTGTCCGGCGTACTTGGCGGGCGCGGCGACGCCATCATTATGCGTATCATGGACATTATGCTCTCCATCCCCTCGCTGGTGCTGACGATGGCGCTGGCCGCCGCGCTCGGCCCAAGCCTGTTTAACGCGATGCTGGCGATTGCGATTGTACGCATTCCGTTTTACGTGCGGCTGGCACGCGGGCAAACGCTGGTGGTGCGCCAGTTCACCTACGTGCAGGCCGCCCGCACCTTTGGCGCATCGCGCTGGCACCTGATCAGCTGGCATATCCTGCGTAACGCCCTGCCGCCGCTGATCGTACAGGCGTCGCTGGATATCGGCAGCGCCATTCTGATGGCCGCCACGCTGGGCTTTATTGGATTAGGCGCGCAACAGCCCACCGCCGAATGGGGCGCGATGGTGGCCGTGGGGCGTAACTACGTGCTTGACCAGTGGTGGTACTGCGCGTTTCCGGGGGCGGCAATTCTGATCACGGCAGTTGGGTTTAATCTGTTTGGCGATGGTCTTCGCGACCTGCTTGATCCCAAATCAGGAGGGAAGCAGTCATGAGTGATTCCGTATTATCGATTGAAGATTTGCACCTGAGCTTCCCCATTTTTCGCGGTGACGTCCACGCGCTCAACCACGTCTCGCTGGAGATTGGCCGGGGTGAAATTGTCGGCGTGGTGGGCGAATCCGGCTCGGGAAAATCGGTCACCGCGATGCTGGCGATGCGCCTGCTGCCGGAAGGCAGTTACCATGTTCACCATGGCCGGGTCACGCTGCTCGGGGAAGATGTCCTGAACGCGTCGGAAAAACAGCTTCGTCAGTGGCGCGGCGCCAGGGTGGCGATGATTTTTCAGGAGCCGATGACGGCGCTCAACCCCACGCGCCGGATTGGCAGGCAGATGGTGGAGGTGATCCGCCAGCATCAGTCGCTTTCCCGTCGCGACGCGCAGCAGAAGGCGATCGCCCTGCTGGGCGAGATGCAAATCCCGGATGCGGCACAGGTGATGGATCGCTATCCGTTTGAGCTTTCCGGCGGCATGCGCCAGCGGGTGATGATCGCCCTTGCCTTCTCCTGCGAGCCGGAGCTGATCATTGCCGATGAGCCGACCACCGCGCTGGACGTGACCGTTCAGCGTCAGGTGCTGCGTCTGCTGAAACACAAAGCGCGCGCCAGCGGGACGTCGGTGCTGTTTATCAGTCACGATATGGCGGTGGTGTCGCAGCTTTGTGACCGGATGTACGTTATGTACGCGGGCAGCGTGATCGAAAGCGGCAGCACGCAGACTTTGATCCACCATCCTGTACACCCCTATTCGATTGGCCTGCTGCGGTGTGCCCCGGAAAATGGTGAACCGCGCGAGATCCTCCCGGCCATTCCCGGCACGGTGCCTAACCTCAGCCACCTCCCGCGCGGATGTGCTTTTCGCGAGCGCTGTTTTGCTGCCGGAGCGAAATGCAGCGAAACGCCGCGCTTAATTTCAACGGGCGCAGAAGGCCAGCAGGCTGCCTGCTGGTACCCACAACAGGAGAGACGCCATGTCTGAGGTATTGCTGGAACTGGACAGCGTGCATGTGAATTTTCCTGCGCGCAAAAACTGGCTGGGGCGCGTGACGGAACAGGTACACGCCCTCAACGGCATGGATCTCCGGATCCATCGCGGCGAAACGCTGGGCGTTGTGGGGGAATCCGGCTGTGGAAAGAGCACGCTGGCGCAGCTACTGATGGGTATGCTCAAACCGAGTACCGGTGCCTGTCAGCGCGCGAATGCGGCAGGCGGTATGCAGATGGTATTTCAGGACCCGCTCTCGTCCCTCGACCCGCGTTTACCCGTCTGGCGCATCATTACCGAGCCGGTGTGGATACAGCAACGCCGCAGCGAACGGGAGCGTCGTCAGCTGGCTGAGACGCTGGCGCAGCAGGTGGGCATTCGGGCGGAATATCTTGACCGCCTGCCGCATGCGTTTTCGGGTGGACAGCGCCAGCGCATCGCTATTGCCCGGGCGCTCTCTTCGGATCCGGACATCATCGTGCTGGATGAACCCACCAGCGCGCTGGATATTTCCGTCCAGGCGCAGATCCTCAATTTGCTGGTTGCCCTGCAACAGCAGCGTAATCTGACCTACGTGCTGATCTCGCACAACGTCTCGGTGGTCCGGCACATGAGCGATCGGGTGGCGGTGATGTATCTGGGGCAGATTGTGGAGCTGGGTCCGGCGGACCAGGTGCTGGGCAAGCCGCGGCATCCGTATACGCAGCTGCTGCTTGACTCCGTTCCCCGTACCGGAGAACCGCTGGACGAAGACCTGGCATTACGCAAAACCGATCTCCCCGGTAATCGCCACCTGCCTGATGGGTGCTACTTCCGCGACCGCTGCCCGCTGGCGATGGAGGGATGTGAACAGCCGCAGCCGCTTCAGCCCACAGCCGAAGGCCGAAGCGTGCGCTGCTGGCGTAACCGTTAAAAGGAGCCGGGCATTTGCCCGGCCTGATATCAGTTGAGTTTGTAATCCAGCGTGATTTCGGCTTTCAACAGCTGCGACACCGGACAACCCGCCTTCGCTTTCTGAATAATGCCGTCGAACTGCTGCGGATCGATACCCGGTACCGTCACCTTGCTTTGCAGCGCCACTTTGCTGATGGCAAAACCGCTGTCGGTTTTATCCAGCGAAACGTCCGCCGTGGTATCGATGGAATCGGCAGTATAACCCGCTTCGCCCAGCATTAGCGACAGGGCCATAGAGAAACAGGCCGCGTGCGCTGCGCCAATCAGCTCTTCCGGGTTGGTCCCTTTTTCGCCCTCGAAGCGGGTGTTAAAGCCGTAAGGTTGCTGGTTAAGGACGCCACTCTCTGTTGAGACCGTCCCTTTGCCGCGTTTGATGTCGCCAGACCAGTGTGCTGAACCGTGCTTATGAATCGTCATTCTTGCTCTCCTTTTGGCTTACAAAGGGATAAGTATAGGACGCATAATCCATTTTGCAGGGAAGACAGACTAGTCCGAGCGCGTGGCAAGGTGGTTTGCCAGCGCGTCGAGGAACACACGCTGCGCCGCAGGCTGATAGTCTCGCGACTGATAAATACCAAAAATACCGATCGGTTTTGGCGTAAAGGCGCTGAGCACCGGCACCAGACTGCCCTGCCGTAGCGCCGCGTCAGCCTCGCGCTCGGGCAGCATGGCAATACCACAGTGGTTTATCGCCGCCTCCATCAGCAGTGACGAGATGCTGGCGCTGAGATTGCCGCTGACCGCCGTCGTGACTGGCTCCCCTTCGGGCGTCAAAAAACGCCACGACTGACCGGCAAAAAAGCTGTAATGCAGGCAGTTGTGCCGGGCTAAATCCTCCAGTTGCTCTGGAACGCCCCGGCTGGCAAGGTAGTGCGGCGAGGCGCAAAGCACGGACCGACACTCCCCCAGCCGGCGGGCGATCATGCCCGGTTCGGGGTTATCGGTGATGCGGATCGCCACGTCAATTCGCTCGCCCACCAGGCTTACCGGATGATTGTTAACATCCAGCTCGATGCGCAGCTGAGGGTAACGCTGCAACAGATCGGGCAGCACCGGAGCGATAATCTGCATCGCCGTAAAATGCGCGCAGGCGACGCGAAGCGTGCCTGAGGGTAGATCCTTCACAGACTGATCTTCAATTTCCTGAGAAATTTGCGAGAGCGTGCGGGTCTTTTGCAGGACCTTCTCCCCCGCCGCCGTCAGCGTCAGCTTGCGGGTGGAGCGGTTCACCAGCCGCGCCCCGGCCCACTTCTCCATCTGCTCCAGATAGCGGCTCACCATCGGACGGGAGATCCCCAGCGCCCGCGCCGCCGCGCTTAAACTCCCCAGCTCACAGATGCGGTTGTACACCTGGGCGGCAATAACGCGATCCATTCTGACCTCCATTTGCTCGATTTATGAAACTAAGCATCTCCTGTTTCAGGAATTCTGGCAAATGAAGAGATCCGTACAATAGAGACTTTCCTGAAGAACAGAGACATGACCATGACCATCGCCCGCCTTGCTTTGCTGACAACCCTTTTCACTCCGGTCGTCTTTGCCGCGCCGTTGACCGTTGATACGTACAACCCGCAGGAAAAAGGCATTTTTGCCGTTTCTTCCACCCTGGTATCTGGCCCGAAAGAGGCGGTACTGTTTGACGCCCAGTTCAGCGTGGAAGATGGCGAAGCGCTGGTAGAAAAAATTCGCCACAGCGGTAAAACGCTGAATAAAATCGTGATCACCTCCGGCGATCCGGATTTCTATTTCGGCCTGCAACCGCTGGTGAAAGCCTTCCCTAATGCCAAAGTTGTCGCCACGCAACAGGTGGTGGACCATATCAGGGCCACAAAAGACGCGAAGCTCGCCTTCTGGGGGCCACAGATGAAAGACGGCGCGCCGACGCAGCTCTACGTGCCGCAAGTGCTTGCCTCAACCACCTTTATGATTGACGGTGAAAGAGTGAATATTGAAGAGCCTGAGAGCTATGCGGCGTATGTCTGGATCCCATCCGCAAAAACCATCCTCGGCGGCACGGGCGTCTCATGGGGCATTCACGTCTGGACGGCGGATACCCAAACGCCGGAAAGCCGCAAACAGTGGCAGCAGACGCTGGATAGCATGGCAGCCCTTAAGCCCGAACACGTTATTCCGGGCCACTACCTTGGGACACCGCCAGCGGGGACCGGCGCTATCGACTTTACTCGTCGCTATCTACAGCAGTTTGAACAGGCCCTCACGGCAGATAAAGCGTCAACCGGCGTCATCAACACGATGAAAAAACAGTGGCCGAACCTGGCGGAAGCCAGTTCGCTGGAACTGAGTGCCAAAGTGAATACCGGCGAAATGAAGTGGTAATAGCCTGATTATCTCCTGCTATATTTAAATTTTTTATAGCAGGAGTTAACTATGCCATCGTCAGTAAGGGGCATCGACCATATCGGTATTACGGTGCCCGACATTGAAAAAGCCACCCTATTTTTTGAACGCGCTTTCGACGCACAGGTTTTATATCATTCTGTCGATGCGCAAACCGATAATATTGATCAGCCCGCCCAGCAGCACACCTTAAAATTATTTCCCGGCACAAAAATTCACGCCATCCGCATGCTTGTTATGCCCCACGGACCCGGCATAGAACTTTTCGAAATGCATGGTCCTGAACAGGGAATGCCCGCCCGCGCCAGCGACTTTGGCCTCCAGCATTTTGCTGTCTATGTTGATGATTTTGATAAGGCGATAGCCGCTTTCACCGCTGCTGGCGGGGAGATGTTTACCGCGCCAAAGCCACTTACATTTTCGGATGAAAAAGGTGAAGGGAATGCTTTCTGCTATGGGCAAACACCCTGGGGCAGCATTGTGGAATTGATCTGCTGGCCGACGCCCATGCCTTATGAAAAAACGACAAATTTACGCCGCTGGAAACCCTAAATTTTATTTCTGTGCTACGGGAGATGATATTTTTATTTCCAGGACGAATCTGAACCACAACGGCAAAAATATTTGCCAATCTGAATGCGAATTACGATTTTGCACGCCGTAACATTAAACAGACAACGACACGGAGGCAGCATGTTTACTTATTACCCGGCACATACCACAGCAGCACAACCCGAACTCGTTAACGCGATTGCGCAGGGTCTTCAGGCGGAGCACGGTGTTGTTACCGAAGATGACATTTTGATGGAACTGACCAGGTGGGTGGAAGCCACAGACAATGACATCCTCAGTGACATCTACCAGCAAACCATCAACTACGTGGTCAGCGGGCAAAATGCACCTTTGTAAAAACCTGCTAAGCTGGATCTGCAACCTAAGGGGTTACATTTCGTTTGCGTGAGCAAACTTGTCCTTAAAACTATCAACGGGATTGAGGAGTTAATATGAAATCGAACCGTCAGGCACGCCACATTCTGGGACTGAACTACAAGCTCTCTAACCAGCGCAAAGTGGTTATTGAAGAGGGGAGCGAAACGCAAGTGACCCACGCCACCGGCAGGAAACGTCAGACAGGCAAGTAAGTTCCAGTACGAAATCCACAACACCATCGGTTACCCCGGTGGTGTTTTTGTTTATGTGTTGCGGTAATTAATATTTAGCTCCTTTATAATACCGCCCGACCGCACCCCGTAGCACAGGCCAGAAAGATGACAAACAGCAGTGTCAGGGACGGATCTTCTTAAAAAGAGTGAGTGACATGGACAACAAACTGAAAAAACATCGTTCCCTTTATATTCCTTACGCCGGTCCGGTTTTACTGGAGTTTCCTCTTCTGAACAAAGGCAGCGCCTTTAGCATGGAAGAGCGCAGCAGCTTTAACCTGCTGGGCCTGCTGCCTGAAGTGGTTGAAACCATTGAAGAACAGGCGGAACGCGCCTGGATCCAGTATCAGGGCTTTAAAACCGAAATCGATAAGCACATCTACCTGCGTAATATCCAGGACACCAACGAAACCCTCTTCTACCGCCTGGTGCAGAACCATCTCGAAGAGATGATGCCCGTCATTTACACACCAACCGTCGGCGCGGCGTGTGAACGCTTCTCAGAGATCTACCGTCGTTCCCGCGGCGTGTTCATCTCCTATCAGAACCGTCACAACATGGACGACATTCTGCAAAACGTGCCTAACCACAACATCAAGGTGATCGTGGTAACCGATGGCGAACGTATTCTGGGCCTTGGCGACCAGGGCATTGGCGGGATGGGTATTCCCATCGGTAAGCTCTCGCTGTATACCGCCTGCGGCGGGATCAGCCCGGCCTACACCCTGCCGGTGGTGCTGGACGTGGGAACCAACAACCAGCAACTGCTGAACGATCCGCTGTACATGGGCTGGCGTCATCCGCGCATTACCGACGACGAGTACTATCAGTTTGTTGATGATTTCATCCAGGCCGTGAAGCACCGCTGGCCGGACGTGCTGTTGCAGTTCGAAGACTTCGCGCAGAAAAACGCCATGCCGCTGCTGAACCGCTACCGCGATGAGATCTGCTCGTTCAACGACGACATTCAGGGCACGGCGGCAGTGACCGTGGGGACGCTGATTGCCGCGAGCCGTGCGGCAGGCAGCCAGCTCAGCTATCAGAAAATTGTCTTCCTGGGTGCAGGCTCCGCGGGCTGCGGCATCGCCGAGCAAATTATTGCCCAGACCCAGCGCGAAGGCTTAAGCGAAGAGCTGGCGCGCTCCCGCGTCTTTATGGTGGACCGTTTTGGCCTGCTGACCGACGGTATGCCAAACCTGCTCCCGTTCCAGACCAAACTGGTGCAGAAGCGCGAAAACCTGAAAAACTGGGATACAGACAACGAAGTGCTCTCGCTTCTTGACGTGGTGCGCAACGTGAAGCCGGACATTCTGATCGGCGTATCCGGGCAGACCGGTCTCTTCACGGAAGAGATTATTCGCGAGATGCACAAGCACTGCGAACGCCCTATCGTGATGCCGCTGTCTAACCCGACTTCACGCGTGGAGGCAACGCCGCAGGACATCATCGCCTGGACCGAAGGTAAGGCACTGGTCGCGACCGGCAGTCCGTTTGATCCGGTGGTGTGGAAAGACAAGCTCTACCCCATTGCACAGTGCAATAACTCTTATATCTTCCCGGGTATTGGTCTGGGGGTTATCGCCTCCGGCGCGTCACGCATCACCGACGAAATGCTGATGTCCGCGAGCGAAACGCTGGCAGGTCACTCACCGCTGGTGAATAACGGTGAAGGCCTGGTACTGCCGGAGCTGAAAGACATACATAAAGTGTCCCGCGCAATTGCCTTCGCGGTAGGCAAAATGGCGCAGCAGCAAGGCGTCGCGGTGAAAACCTCTGCTGATGCGTTGCAGCAGGCGATTGACGATAACTTCTGGATGCCGGAATACCGTAGCTATCGTCGTACTTCGATTTAAGCATTGCCCCTCACCCAGCCCTCTCCCCTTTGGGGAGAGGGCTGGGTGAAGGAATATACGGCAGTTCCCACTAGCCAAACCCATTTTCCCCCGCTACACTCCCTTCATCCATTAACCTACTGAATATATAAGGAGGCCAATTATGCTGTACTGTGAAATTTTCAATGTTTCACATACATTTGGTGATCGCACCAGCTCAAGCGTTATCGGTATCGTGCTGCGATAACTTCCGCTTGAGCGAAGACACCAACCCCCTGAAATCCCTTCTCTCGGGCTTACTGAGTTATCGTCAGCGATGTTTGACGAGGCATAAACATGCCTGTAACTCCTGGGTAAGCAACAATGAGCACTTTACTCACTGCACATTCTTTACGCGTTGATACGGCGTTCGGCACGCTCTTCGACTCTCTCTCCTTTACGTTAAAAAAAGGCGATCGCATCGGCCTGCTGGGTGATAACGGCTGCGGAAAAAGTACGCTGCTGAAAATCCTCGACGGGACGCAGTCCCCTGCTGCCGGAACCGTTTCGCTGGCGGGACATTGCCTGCTGGCGCGCGTGGAACAACATCTGCCGGAGACCCTTGATCCCCTGACCATGCTGGATGCGGTGCTGGCGCAGCTGCCGATCGGTGAGCGCGACAGTTTGCGCTGGAAAGCCGAGACGCTGCTGGCCGGAATGGGCTTCACGACGCAGGAAACGGCGTTAACCTCCGCCACGCTGAGCGGCGGCCAGCATACGCGCTTGTTGCTGGCGCGGGCGTTGATAAGCGATCCGGATCTGCTGCTTCTGGACGAACCGAGCAACCACCTCGACCTGCCGACCCTGCTGTGGCTGGAGCAGTTTCTACAAAACTGGTCCGGCAGCTTTGTGCTGGTCTCACACGACAGGCAACTGCTGGACGCGGTAACCAACGGCAGCTGGATCCTGCGCGATAAAACGCTGCACGCCTTTGCCCTTCCCTGTACTGCCGCACGTCAGGCGCTCGACGCGAAAGATGAAAGCGATGCGCTGCGCCATAAGGCAGAGCAAAAAGAGATCGACCGCGTCACGGCCAGCGCCCGACGTCTCGCGACCTGGGGCAAGGTCTATGACAACGAAGATCTCTCCCGTAAGGCTAAGCAGATGGAAAAACAGGTCGAACGCCTGAAAGAGACCCAGACGGAACTGACGGCGGGAAGCCCGTGGACCTTAACCCTGCGCGGGGACGCGCTTCGCGCCGACCGCCTGCTGGAAATGACTCACCTCGGCGTCCCCCCGGCGCCGGGTCTGCCAGACCTGTTTACTCTCGACAGCGCGCGGCTGAAGAGCGGCGATCGCGTGGCGATTGTGGGTCGTAACGGCTGCGGAAAATCGTCGCTGCTGAAGCTTATCTGGCGACATTTTCGCGACGAGATCGCGGACGAGCGGCTTAAGCGTCATCCGCGCGTCTCACCCGGCTACTACGACCAGACGCTGCACCAGTTGCCAGATGATGCAGCGCTGCTTGATGCGCTGGAGCCTTTCGCGCCAGATCCGCAGACCCGTAAAATGGCGCTCATCAGTGCCGGGTTCCCGTGGGCGCGTCACGGGCAAAAAGTCAGTACGCTGAGCGGCGGGGAACGTTCGCGCCTGCTGTTCGTCGGCCTGACGCTTGCCCGTTATAGCCTGCTGATGCTGGATGAACCGACCAACCACCTGGACATGGAAGGCAAAGAGGCGCTGGCGGAAACGCTGCAACAGTTTGAAGGCGGAGTGCTGCTGGTGAGCCACGATCGTCAGTTAATTAGCCAGAGCTGTAACCGCTTCTGGCTGATTGAGGACGGCAGGCTGAGCGAATGGCACGATGCGGAGGCGGTGTTTGAGCGCCTGCGTGAGGACACCGCTCCGGTTGTACCTGAGGCATCGAATAACGCATTGAAGGCACCCTCTTCAGCGTCTGACGATCTGCTCGAACGCCTGGTTGCCCTGGAAACACTGCTGGAAGAAGATTTGGCGCGCAAGCCAAAACATCAAAAACCGCAGTTACAGGCGCAATGGCGAAAAGAGATTGAGGTGATAGAAGCGCAACTGTAAATCTGAGCCCGGCGGTGACGTCGCCGGGCCAGTGTTTTTCACCCCAATTTATGAGGGGTACAGCCTTTTCTTAATCCGAAAATGCATCAAATAATGACATTATGTTGCGGTTGCCTTGCATTACAGCGCCAAAGTATTAATCCTTAATGGGTAATCAGACCTGCTATGCAGATACTCATCATGAAAGGAGAAACACATGAAGGCTGCTGTTGTCACTCAGGATCATCAGGTTAATGTCACAGAAAAAACCTTACGCGCGCTCAAACATGGTGAAGCGCTACTGAAGATGGAGTGCTGTGGCGTTTGCCATACCGATCTCCATGTTAAGAATGGCGATTTTGGCGACAAAACCGGGGTGATCCTCGGCCACGAAGGGATTGGTATCGTCAAAGAGATTGGTCCTGGCGTCACGTCGCTAAAAGTAGGCGATCGTGCAAGCGTGGCGTGGTTCTTCGAAGGCTGTGGCCACTGTGAATATTGTAATACCGGCAACGAAACGCTGTGCCGTGACGTGAAAAACGCGGGTTACTCCGTTGACGGCGGCATGGCGGAAGAGTGCATCGTAACCGCGGATTACGCGGTTAAAGTTCCGGACGGACTGGACTCTGCGGCGGCCAGCAGCATCACCTGCGCCGGGGTCACCACCTACAAAGCGGTAAAAGTCTCTGACATCAAACCCGGCCAGTGGATTGCGATCTATGGCCTGGGCGGTCTGGGCAACCTCGCGCTGCAATACGCCAAAAATGTCTTCAATGCGAAAGTTATCGCCATTGACGTGAATGACGAGCAGCTGAAGCTCGCTGCCAGCATGGGCGCAGACTTAACCGTGAACTCCCGCAGTGAAGATGCGGCAAAAGTGATTCAGGAGAAAACCGGCGGTGCGCATGCGGCGGTGGTGACGGCGGTAGCGAAAGCGGCCTTCAACTCTGCCGTTGACGCAGTTCGCGCCGGTGGCCGCGTGGTGGCTGTTGGCCTGCCGCCGGAAGCGATGAGCCTGGATATTCCACGTCTGGTCCTCGATGGGATTCAGGTAGTGGGTTCCCTGGTGGGTACCCGTCAGGATCTGCTCGAAGCCTTCCAGTTTGCGGCTGAAGGTAAGGTGAAACCGAAAGTTACAATGCGCCCACTGGAAGATATCAACGCCATCTTCAAAGAAATGGAACAGGGCCAGATCCGTGGCCGTATGGTGATTGATTTACGTTCTTAACCGCGGTGGCCGGGTAGCGGCTCTGCCCTGCCCGGCTTTTCACGTGGACGAACGGCGATCGGAAATCCATTCCTGAACCTCGATCTGGAACGTGTCCGGCGCTTTTCGATACATCTTCCGCGCCAGATCCAGGATGGTATGGCGCCCTAACTCCTCTTCCATCCGCTGCTGCGCGCTGTCCATGACCGAGCGCACCCCACACGGGCCGTCACAGACCCAGGCAGGTGGCGTTTCATCAAACACCGCCAGGCGCTGACGCACTTCCCGACACTCAAACATATTCTTCTCGCCGTCAATGGCATGCGCCACGTCCAGCACGCTGATCAGCTCCGCCGGACGCGCCAGCCGGAAGCCTCCCCCTTTACCCTCGGTGCTGATAACCAGCCCCGCGCGTGATAAACGGGTGAAGATTTTTCCAAGATAGTCGTACGGCACGCCCTGCAAGGCCGCCATCTCCCGGACGCTCATCTCACGTTCATTGCCTTTTGCATCCACCATACACATCAGGCTATGAATGCCATATTCCACACCAGAACTGTAAAACGCCATGGCTCACTCCGGGTCATTGTTCGCTGCATTATAACGATTTTTAACTCAGAAAGAAGTTGTCGCAGTTAACTCCGACAAGTATAGTGGCAGTTATGTCAGACATACAGCCTGACGCACTAAAGGATCGAGTATGAAAAAGCAGATTTTAATTGTGGGTAGTGGGTTTTCCGGTATGTGGGCTGCGGTCAGCGCCGCGCGCCTTTCTGCTCTGGAGGGTAACAATAGCCTCAGCATTACGGTGCTGGCCCCTGTTGCGGAACTGCGCGTTCGCCCACGCTTTTATGAAGAGAACGTGTCGTCGATGGTCGCGCCGCTGACCGAACTGTTTGCTGAGCTGGGCATCGCCTTTATTGCGGGCGAAGCACAACGTATTGATACCTCGTCTAAAACCGTTGTATATCGCGATTCAAACGGCGCGATTGCTGAAGTCGCATGGGAACGTCTGATCCTCGCAACCGGTAGCCAGACTAAACGCCCTCCTGTTGCCGGTCTGGCTGAATACGCCTTTGATATCGACCAACTCGACTCCGCCAGGTTGTTCGAGCAGCATCTTGATTCGCTGGTTTCGCGCCCCTCCACCCCGGAGCGTAATACCGTGGTCGTGTGTGGCGGCGGCTTTACCGGCATCGAACTGGCAACGGAACTCCCTGCCCGACTCCGCACTCGCTTCGGTGCCGATACAAAGACTAAAGTAATCGTAGTTGAAAAAGGTGCAACCATTGGCGGGCGTTACAGCGAGGCGCTGCGTAACACAATTGAAGAAGCAAGCAACGCGCTGGGCGTTGAATGGCGTTTAAACAGTGAAATTGAAGCCATCGATGCCAGCGGCGTAACGCTGAAAAACGGAGAGCGCATTGCCAGCGCCACTGTAGTGTGGACGGCAGGGGTAGAAGCTAACCCTCTCAGCCTACAAATTGACGGGGAACGCGATACTCAGGGACGGCTGATCGTCACCGACACGTTGCAGGTTCCTGCGCATCCTGAGGTTTACGCGACGGGTGATATGGCGCACGCCAAAACGGACGATGCGGGCAACACGGCGCTGATGACCTGCCAGCACGCGATCCAGCTGGGGAAATTCGCCGGACACAACGCGGCGGCCAGCCTGTTAAATCTGGAGCCGTACCCTTACCGTCAGGTGAACTACGTCACCTGTCTGGATTTGGGTGGCTGGGGCGCGGTATACACCGAGGGCTGGGAACAGCGCATTAAATCCGTGCGCGAGGAAGGTAAAAAGATCAAAGTCGCCATCACCAACGAACTGATTTATCCGCCAGCAGCAGACAAAGCGGTCGCTTTTGCCGCCGCTGACCCACTGGCGAAATTCGTTTAGTCCCCTTCTGCGCCCGCGACCAGCGGTCAAAGTGTGCAATCAGGCCAGCGCACCTGCGTTGGCCTGACGCTTTTTGGCACATAAATAACCATACATCAGCAGAGAGGTCATCGCAGAGAAGGATAAAATCGCGGCCGGCAGCGTGACATAGCTCCAGCTAAAGCCGAGCGTAATCATTAATCCACCGAAATAGGCGCCAATTGCGCTGCCGAGGTTAAACGCCATTTGCCCGCCTGCGGCCCCCAGCATCTCGCCGCCTTTCGCATTTTGCAGCAGCAGAATTTGCAGCGGCGCAGAGAGCGCAAACAGCCCGGCGCAGCAGACGAATCCCATGACCAGTGAAGCTGTTTTAAGCTCGCCAAAGGCGAACAACGCCAGCAGCGAAGCCACAATCACCAGGTCGGTGGTGGCAGCAATGCGCAGCGGGCTAAAGCGCGACGACAGCTTACCGCTGAAGACATTACCCAGCACCATGCCCAGCCCCATCAGCATCATGATCGCGGTCATTACGCCCTCGGAAAAGCCTGACACATTGACCATAAACGGCTTCACGAAGCTAAACCAGGCAAACACCCCGGCATTGCCAAACATCGTAGCGGCAAAAATCAGCCACGGTTCCGGTTTCTTCAGGAAGTGGAATTGTTCTGCCAGCCGGGTGGTGGTCGTGTCGTGAATGTCTGGCACCCACAGCAGAACAGACAGGATCACCAGCGCGTCAAAGACCGCAATCAAAAAGAAGGTGTAACGCCAGCTAAATTCATGTCCCAGCCACGTCCCGAGCGGCACGCCAAGCAGGTTGGCAACGGTCATCCCGGCAATCATCCCGGCCACAGCGACCGTTACTTTGCCCGGCGGCGCGATTTTTGACAGGATTATCGCCCCCACTCCGAAAATCGCGCCATGCGGAAAACCAGAGATTAAGCGCCCCGCCGCCAGCCCAACATAGGAGTCAGAGAAGGTAAAGAGTGTGTTACCGACGACGCACATCGCCACCAGAAACAGCAGCGTTGTTTTCAGCGAAAATTTGCTGGAGAACAGCGCCACAATCGGCGCGCCGATCACCACGCCAAAAGCGTAAAACGAAATCATATTTCCGGCGGAGGGAATCGAAATGCCCGTATCATGAGCCAGCTCTGTCAGCACGCCCATGATGCCAAACTCAGCCATCCCCAGGCCAAAGGTACCCAGTGCTAACGAAAAAATTGTCTTTTTCATACCGCGACCACTGTTAAAAAATATGCAGCGTGCATTATTGATTAAACTTGTATGGTGAACCAGTTCAAATCAGCTTTCTGACACATTAATCCATTCATTCAGGCCGATTACACTCTTAGTACGGCCTCGATCCCGCGACCGGATACAAAGGGAGACCCACCATGGTCAGTAAGAAGAAAACCCGTGTTGTTGATGATGTCGTTAAAAACGCGCCGCTCAAAACCAAAGCGTACGAGCAAGAGCTTCGTCGCCTCCATGTTGAACTTGTTAAGCTCCAGCAATGGGTGGTCGCCAAAGGGTTAAAGGTCTGTATTGTTTTTGAAGGGCGAGACGGCGCCGGTAAAGGCGGCGCCATCAAAGCCATCACCGAACGCGTCAGCCCCCGGGTGTTTCGCGTTGTTGCGTTACCGGCCCCCACCGATAAAGAGAAAAGTCAGCTCTATTTTCAGCGTTACGTTCCCCATCTGCCCTCTGCCGGTGAAATCGTCATTTTTGACCGCAGCTGGTACAACCGTGCGGGCGTGGAAAGAGTCATGGGTTTCTGTACCGAAGAGCAGGCCGAAAAATTTCTTGATGGAACGCCGGTAATGGAAAAAGCGATGGTCGATGCCGGGATCATTTTGTTGAAATACTGGCTTGAAGTAACGCCAAAAGAGCAGGAGCGACGCCTGCGCGATCGCATTAATGATGGTCGCAAGATCTGGAAGCTGTCTCCAATGGATATTAAATCTTTTAATCTGTGGGATGAATATACCCTCGCTCGCGACGCGATGTTTAAAGCGACCGACACCGCCTGGGCGCCGTGGTTTGTGGCGCGCTCAGAAGATAAAAAACGGGTGCGGCTGAATATTATTTCGCATCTGCTTTCGCAGATCCCCTATAAAGAAATTCACGTAGACAAAGTGGATTTACCGAAACGCAAGATCGGCAAAGTGAAGCCTACAAAATATCCCTTCCGCTATATTGCAGAGCGATTTTGATATTGAGAAGTAGGCCCGCGCAAGCGCAGCGCCGCCGGGCAAAGCCGACGGCGCAGGGCATTTACTTCATCCCTTCTGAACTCTCTTTTTGCGCTTCAAGACGCTCAACGTCCCGATACCAGCGCGGATGGTGTTTTTGCGCCCAGCGGCGGCTCACCTTCCCTTCAATCATGCCTTTAATCGATCCTTTCACCCAGAAGGCCATATACATATGGATCAGGATGGCGTGGATCAGAATAATGGCCGAGGTCGCGTGGATCAGCAGTGCGTAGCGCACCACCTGGATCGGGAAATATTGGGCAAAATACGGACGCCAGATAATCACTCCGGTCACCAGCAGCACGAAAATCATGCTCATGATGGTCCAGAACATCATCTTCTGCCCGGCGTTGTATTTGCCCACCTTCGCGACTTTATGCTCGTTGCCTTTCAGAACCTCAACAATCCCTTTTAGCCAGGGAATATCCTGCTTGTCAGGGATGTTGTGATGAACAAAACGCACGAACATAAACATCAGCACCACGAAAATCAGCACGCCGAAGAACGGATGCAGAATGCGCCCCATTTGCGGTGTCCCGAAGGTTTCCGTGAGCCACTGAAGCGTCGGAAAGAAGAACGATATGCCGGATACCGCCACCAGGAAGAAACAGATGACCACCGTCCAGTGACAGGCGCGATCGACAAATTTTGTGCGCACTATCATTTTCGACTTACTCATGATGCTCCTCCTCGTCGTCATCCACCTCTTTATTCGGCCCGATACCGATGTAGTGATAAATCAGCCCGGCAAAGGTTGCGATAAAGCCCGCCGCTGAAAGCGGTTTAAGCGCCCCTTTCCACAGGTTGATTGAGGTATCGATCGCCGGATCTTTCGGCAGATTGTGATACAGCTCCGGCTGGTCATTGTGGTGCAGAACATACATGACGTGCGTACCGCCGACACCCTGCGGGTTATAAATCCCGGCCTTGTCATAGCCGCGCGCTTTGAGCTTATCCACCCGCTGCTGCGCCACTTCCAGCATCTCTTTTTTGGTGCCGAAATGGATCGCCCCGGTAGGACAGGTCTTCACGCAGGCAGGCTCCTGGCCGACGCTGACGCGATCGACGCACAGCGTGCATTTGTAGACCCGGTTATCCTCTTTATTGAGACGCGGGATATTAAACGGACAGCCCGCAATACAGTAACCGCAGCCGATGCAGTTATCCTGCTGGAAGTCGACGATCCCGTTGGCGTACTGAATGATTGCCCCGGCAGACGGGCATGCCTTCAGGCAGCCCGGATCTTCACAGTGCATACAGCCGTCTTTACGGATCAGCCACTCCAGCTTGCCGTTCTGGTCGGTTTCGCTAAAGCGCATCACCGTCCAAGACTTGGCGCTCAGATCAGCAGGATTGTCATAGACCCCAACGCAGTGCCCCACCTCGTCGCGAATATCGTTCCACTCCGAGCAGGCCACCTGGCAGGCCTTACAGCCCACGCAGGAGGAGACATCGATCAGCTTGGCGACTTCTGCCTTGTAATCCCGCGCACGAGGCGCGGGCGTTATCGGGTTGGTCGCGGAGCGTTTAATAATGTCTTGTGTTTCCATCGCCATTTAATCGCTCCTTACGCTTTCTCGATGTTGACCAGAAACGCTTTATACTCCGGCGTTTGCGAGTTGGAATCGCCGACGTTTGGCGTCAGGGTATTGGCGATGTAGCCTTTCTGCGCCACCCCTTCAAAGCCCCAGTGCAGCGGTATGCCGACGGTTTCCACCTGCTGGCCATGCACGTTCAGCGTTTGCAGACGACGGGTGACCACCGCCACCGCGCGAATAAAGCCGCGCTTGCTGCTGACCTTCACGCGATCGCCGTTGGCAATGCCTTTCGCCTTCGCCAGGGTTTCGCTTATCTCCACAAACTGTTCCGGCTGCGCGATGGCGTTAAGCCGCGCGTGCTTGGTCCAGGTATGGAAATGCTCGGTCAGGCGGTAGGTGGTGCCGACATACGGGAACTTGTCCTTTTTACCTAAACGCAGCACGTCGTCTTCGTAGATGCGTACCACCGGGCTTGACACCACGTTCGGGTGCAGCGGGTTAGTGCCGAGCGGCGTTTCCATCGGCTCGTAGTGTTCCGGGAACGGCCCTTCTGCCAGTTTGTCGATGGCAAACAGACGTCCCAGCCCTTCCGGCTGCATGATAAACGGCCCGGTGTTGCTGCCCGGCGCGGCGGTGTTGAAGTCCGGGATATCGTTCCCCGTCCACTTCGTGCCGTTCCACTCGATCAGCATGCGTTTCGGATCCCACGGCTTACCGTTCACGTCTGCGGAAGCACGGTTGTACAGTACGCGGCGGTTCAACGGCCACGCCCATGCCCAGCCCAGGGTATTGCCCAGGCCTGACGGATCGGCGTTATCGCGATTGGCCATCTGGTTACCCTGCTCCGTCCAGCTGCCGGTGTAGATCCAGCAGGACGAGGCCGTGGTACCGTCGTCACGCAACAGCGCGAAGCTATTGAGCAGCTGTCCCTTCTTCGCCACCAGATTGCCATTGGCATCGTACAGGTCGGCCAGCGCCACGCCGTTGTTCTCTTTTGCCACCTCTTCGGACTCAGGATGATCCGGCTGCTTGTAGTTCCAGCTCATCTTCAGCAGCGGCTCAGCGCCTTTGCCGCCTTCTGCGCGGTACATCTCGCGCAGACGATGGTAAATCCCGGCCAGAATTTCGCCGTCATTACGCGCTTCGCCCGGCGCATCCTGACCTTTCCAGTGCCACTGTAGCCAGCGGCCAGAGTTGGCAATAGAACCGTCCTCTTCCGCAAAGCAGGTCGATGGCAGGCGGAACACCTCGGTCTGAATCGCTGCCGGATCGACATCGTTTGATTCACCGTGGTTCTGCCAGAACGTAGACGTTTCGGTGACCAGCGGATCGATAACCACCATGTACTTCAGCTTGCTCAGGCTGCGAACGACTTTGTTTTTATCCGGGAATGACGCTACCGGGTTAAAGCCCTGGCAGATATACCCCGTGACGTCGCCCTTATCCATCATATTGAAATACTTGATGACATCGTAAGCCTGGTCCCATTTCGGCAACCACTCAAAGCCCCAGTCATTCTCTTTCTGCGCCGCGTCGCCGTAGAACGATTTCATCAGACTGACGGCAAACTTCGGATAGTTACTCCAGTAGTTCACCTGGTCCGGACGCGTCGCTTTTGGCGTGTTGGCGTCAAGCCAGCTTTGCCAGTCGGTCTGTTTCTCGGACGGCAGGGTCAGGTAACCCGGCAGGCTGGTCGACAGCAGGCCGAGGTCGGTTAAGCCCTGAATGTTAGAGTGTCCGCGCAGGGCGTTCACGCCGCCACCGGCCATCCCCATGTTGCCGAGCAGCAGCTGGATCATCGCCATGGTGCGAATGTTCTGCGCGCCCACGGTATGCTGCGTCCAGCCCAGCGCGTACAGGAACGTGGTGGTTCTGTCGGCAGCACTGGTGGAGGCCAGCACTTCACACACTTTCAGGAAGTCCGCTTTCGGCGTACCGCAGATGTTTTCCACCACGTCCGGCGTATAGCGGGAAACGTGCTGTTTCAGCAGGTTCCACACGCAGCGCGGATCGCTCAGGGTCTCATCGCGTTTCGCGTAGCCGTTTTCGTCGAACTGATAGTTCCAGGATGATTTATCGTACTGACGTTTCTCTGCGTCATAGCCGCTGAACAGACCATCTTCGAAGGCGAAATCTTCCCGCACCAGCAGGCTGGCATTGGTGTAATGCTTAACGTATTCCGCGTTAATCTTATTGTTTTCGATCAGGTACAACAGCACGCCGGAAAGGAACGTAATATCCGTACCGGAGCGGATCGGCGCATAGATATCAGCCACCGATGCCGTACGCGTAAAGCGTGGATCGACGACAATCAGCGTCGCATCGTTGTTGTTTTTCGCTTCCATCGCCCAGCGGAATCCCACCGGATGGGCCTCAGCGGCGTTACCGCCCATTACCACCACGACGTTAGCGTTTTTGATATCAACCCAGTGGTTGGTCATCGCACCGCGACCAAATGTTGGAGCAAGACTTGCTACCGTTGGTCCGTGTCAGACGCGCGCCTGGTTATCAACCGCCAGCATGCCGAGGGAGCGCACAAATTTTTGCGTCAGCATGCCGGTCTCATTACTTGCCGCAGAGGCACACAGCATCCCGGTGGAGGTCCAGCGGTTTACCGTGACGCCCTGCTCGTTCTTCTCAATAAAGTTGGCGTCGCGATCCGCTTTCATCAGTTTTGCAATTCGGGAGAAAGCGTCGTCCCATGAGATACGCTGCCATTTGTCAGAGCCCGGCGCACGATATTCCGGGTAGCGCAGACGGTTTTCACTGTGGACGTAGTCCAGCAGCCCCGCCCCTTTCGGGCAAAGCGCCCCGCGGCTCACCGGATGGTCCGGGTCCCCTTCAATATGATAAATCGCTTCTTTGGCGTTCTTCGCGCCATCACCCAGGCTATACATTAATAGCCCACAACCCACGGAGCAGTATGTGCAGGTGTTACGGATCTCTTTCGCGCGCAGCAGTTTATAGTTGCGTGCCTGAGCCAGCGCCATTTTGGGAGCGAATCCCAGCATTGCGGCTGTTGTTCCGGCCATACCGCCCGCGCAGATTTTAAAAAATTGTCTGCGGCTGACGTCCATTGCTGTCCTCGTTATCTGATAAGACTTCGCGCCGCAAACTAACAGCAAAGCCCCTGTTTTTTTTGCGTCAAATCAAGGTCGCCAGACTTCGCCCCCTTAATAGTCACTGCCGGTACGATTTGCTAATCCTTTCGGGTTAACAGGCTCTTTGAAAATTCGCCAGGTGAAGCAAATAGATGCTATAAGTTTTCCCTTTGATTTTTAGAAGACTGGCAGGGTAATGGACAGAAAAAGAGCAACGCTGACAGGCCTGGCGGCCATATTGCTGTGGAGCACCATGGTGGGTCTCATCCGCAGCGTCAGTGAAGGACTGGGCCCGGTGGGCGGCGCGGCGATGATTTACACCGTCAGCGGACTGTTGTGTCTGGTGACGGTGGGTTTTCCCGATCTTCGGCGTTTTTCCACGCGCTATCTCATTGCGGGCAGCATCCTGTTTGTCAGCTATGAGATGTGCCTGGCCCTGTCGCTGGGATATGCCGCGACGCGTTCACAGGCGATTGAAGTCGGTATGGTCAATTATCTGTGGCCAAGCCTGACGATTGCGTTCGCGATTTTGTTCAACGGGCAAAAAACCACCCTGTGGGTGATCCCTGGGCTTCTCATCTCGCTGTTGGGGGTGTGCTGGGTTTTAGGTGGCGAAAACGGTCTGCAACTGAATGACATCATGCAGAACGTCGTTTCCAGTCCGCTAAGTTATGGGCTGGCGTTTGCTGGCGCTTTTATCTGGGCCGCCTACTGCACCGTCACCAGCAAGTATGCCAAAGGGCAAAATGGCATTACCCTTTTCGTCCTGCTGACCGCCCTGAGCCTGTGGGTCAAATATGCCGTCAGCGATCAGCCCGAAATGGTGTTCAGCGTCCCGGTAGTGGTGAAGCTATTGATGTGTGGGGTTGCGCTTGGCTTTGGCTACGCCGCCTGGAATATCGGTATTCTTCACGGTAACGTCACGGTGCTTGCGGCTGTCTCTTATTTCACGCCCGTTCTTTCCGCCGCGCTGGCGGCTATTGTGCTGAGTTCTCCGCTTTCATTCTCATTCTGGCAAGGGGCATTAATGGTTTGCGCCGGATCGTTACTGTGCTGGTATGCCACCCGCAAATAGCATTTTTATTTTTGCCGGGTACCGAATATGCCCGGCAAAATATTAACAATATTTTAATATGTGATCACACCCCCGAATATAATTCGTAACATTAGAGGGTAATTAAATTTCTGTATAGAGTGCTTTCAGAAAGCCAGAGTCGTTGTGGAAATTGACATAAATTGACAACGCAGGTAATTAATTCAGCGCCAATATTCCCGCGCTATATAGCACAAAGTGCAATAGTTTATTTCTGAATATTTCTCTTAAAAAACAGGTTCTGGTTTCCCGAGAAATTTATAATCAACTGTTTTAAAAAAGGTTATCCTGCCACATGCTTTGACATTCCCTGCCAAACCCTTTTAATCCCACCAAAAAACTAAAACGTCCGACAACTATTCACAGCCATATTATCTTGATTGGTTAATAATCACTTTATGTCTATATATTAACCTAACTGGGCGATTTAAGGGCAATCAATCCGATCAGGATCACACTAATTGAAATTATCTTTAATATTTTGAAACTTATTATTGAAAGCAGTCTACGGAATTTTAAAAATAGTCTGCCATTGACGATAAGCCTCGTTTAAAAATCGCTCAGGTGGCTTAGGAAATACCTAAATAAAATTATAAGGATTATTTAAGATGAAACTTAAATTAGTTGCAGTGGCAGTGACTTCCATGTTGGCAGCAGGCGTTGTTAACGCGGCTGAAGTTTTTAACAAAGACGGTAACAAACTGGATCTGTACGGCAAAGTTACTGGTCTGCACTATTTTTCTGATGATGCTGGTAGCGACGGTGACAAAACATATGTTCGTCTGGGCTTCAAAGGTGAAACTCAGATCAACGATCAGCTGACCGGATACGGCCAGTGGGAATATGAGTTCAAGGGCAATCGCTCTGAAGCTCAGGGTTCAGACGGCAACAAAACCCGTCTGGCGTACGCTGGTCTGAAATTCGATGAATTCGGTTCCTTCGACTACGGTCGTAACTACGGTGTGGCTTATGACATCGGCGCGTGGACTGACGTTCTGCCAGAGTTCGGTGGCGATACCTGGACGCAGACTGACGGCTTCATGACCGGCCGTACCACTGGCGTTGCAACCTACCGTAACACCGACTTCTTTGGTCTGGTTGACGGCCTGAACGTGGCTGCTCAGTACCAGGGTAAAAACGACCGTTCAGAGATCACCGAATCCAACGGTGACGGCTGGGGTCTCTCTTCTACCTATGAATTCGACGGCTTCGGTGTGGGTGCGACCTACGCGAAATCTGACCGTACCGACCGTCAGGTTCGTGCTGCAAGCAACCTGAACGCCGGTGGCGAAAACGCAGAAGTCTGGGCTGCTGGCCTGAAGTACGATGCGAACAACATCTACCTGGCAACCACCTACTCTGAAACCCGCAACATGACGGCGTTCGGTAACGGTCACGTTGCCAACAAAGCGCAGAACTTCGAAGTTGTGGCACAGTACCAGTTCGACTTCGGTCTGCGTCCATCCATCGCTTACCTGAAATCCAAAGGTAAAGACATCGGTTCTTATGGCGACCAGGACCTGGTTGAATACGTTGACGTTGGCGCGAGCTACTACTTCAACAAAAACATGTCCACCTATGTTGATTACAAAATCAACCTCGTGGATGACAGCCAGTTCACCAAAGATGCCAAAGTGGCTACCGACAACATCGTGGCTGTGGGTCTGACCTACCAGTTCTAAGATCTGTTAGTTCAAAAGGCCAGCCCTCGCGGCTGGCCTTTTTTATTACTGCTGCCCTCCGACCTTCGCCAGACTAAACCAGATCCCGACCGCCAGAATCAGCAGCATGCCTCCCGCACTGCCCAGAGCCACGCTGTGCGAGGTGATGAACGCGGTTTTCGCCGCCGTCATCACCGGCTCGGCCAGCGACGGCGTCAGCTCCTGCGCCACCTTCATCGCTTCACCGA
Source organism: Enterobacter cloacae complex sp. 6730903 (assembly GCF_048283985.1). NCBI lineage: Bacteria > Pseudomonadati > Pseudomonadota > Gammaproteobacteria > Enterobacterales > Enterobacteriaceae > Enterobacter > Enterobacter cloacae complex sp. 6730903. The sequence goes on from NZ_JBLVXX010000010.1 coordinate 85,357, forward strand.
TGGACGACGAGGCTTTATCGGTCAGCGACGCGCTCAGCCCCTGCGGCAGTACAATAGACGCCGAAAAGCTGCGGGTTAACAGCAGACCGAAAATGGCGATCCCCAGACCAGCACCCAGCTCGTAGGACATGGTTTCGATCGCGCCTGCGGCGGCCGCTTTCTCTTTCGGCGCGGCAGCCATGATCGCTGACGTCGAGGCCAGCAGTGCGCTGGCGGCACTGAAGCCCAACAGCACCATCAGGCTCCACGCCTGCCACTGTTGGGTGCTGAAATCGAGTGTCGACAGGCCGATAAAACTGACCGCGCTAAGCCCCATGCCTCCGGCCGCGACAATGCGCAGCCCCAGACGCCCGACCAGCACACCCGCGATCGGCCCGCTAAATCCGCTCGCCACCATCACCGGCAGCATAAATATCCCTGCTTCAAACGGCGTAAAACCATGCACGAACTGCAACTCCTGCGCCATCAGCAGTTCAAAGCCCACCAGCGCAATCATGGCGGTCATCGCCATGACCACGCCGCTTAAAATAATGCGATGGCAAAACAGGCGCATGTCGATCATCGGCGCGCGCGCGCGCAGCTGGATACGGACAAAGATAAACAGCATCACCGCCCCGGTAAGCAGCGTACAGGCCACCATCCACGGCGACAGCACCCCTTTCAGGGCGGTTTTGGCGCTATAGACCAGCAGTAAAATCGCCACAATCAGCATAATGGCATGGCTGATATTGAGCGGCTGCTCGGGCCGCCCCTGCTGAGCAGGCACCAGGCGCGCAGCAAGCGAAACCACGATCAGCACGATCGGCACGTTAATCAGGAACACCGACCCCCAATAAAAGTGCTCCAGCAGCATGCCGCCAATCAGCGGGCCAAACGCCGCACCGCCCGACCCAACGGCAGCCCAGACGCCAAGGGCGATGTTACGGTGCCGCACGTCAATAAACAGCGTGCGAATCCCTGCAAGCGTAGCCGGAATAATCATCGCCGCGCCAATCGCCAGCGACGCGCGGGCGGCTATCAGCCAGCCCGCGGACGGCGCAAAAGCCGCCGCTAACGATGACAGGCCAAACAGCACGCTGCCGATCATCAGCAGGCGCTTAAAACCTATGCGATCGCCCAGCGCGCCCATCGGCAGCACCATTCCCGCCATCACCAGCGAGTAAATATCAATAATCCACAGCAATTCGTTGCCGCTGGCACCCAGCGTCATGCTCAATGTTGGCGCCGCCACGTGCAGCACCGTCGCGTCAATCGCCACCGGGATATACACCAGCACGATAATCACTAACGCTAACCACTGACGAAACATAAATTTCCTTTTCAGTTAAAAACTGGACACATGTCCAGAATGCGATCCTACGTAAAGTTGAACGCTTGTCCAGCTCTTTGTTACACTCGTTTCGTTGCCATTGAGAGTGAGAAATTATGCGTTATCTGAGCAAGGACGAGCGGCGGGAAGAGATCCTCCAGGCCGCGATGCGCGTGGCGCTGACCGAAGGATTCGCTGCGATGACCGTGCGCCGCATCGCCACCGAAGCGGGCGTCGCCACCGGGCAGGTGCATCACCACTTTGCGTCGGCGGGCGAGCTTAAATCGCTGGCGTTTGTCCGGCTGATCCGCGATTTGCTGGATGCTGAAATCGTTGGCGAAAACGCTGGCTGGCGCGAGCGCCTGCATGCCATGCTCGGCAGCGATGACGGCGGGTTTGAGCCCTATATTCGACTGTGGCGGGAGGCGCAAATTCTCGCCAGCCGGGATAGCGATATCAAAGGCGCCTACGTTTTGACTATGGAGATGTGGCACCAGGAAACGGTCGCGATTATCCGCGCCGGGGCGGAGGCCAACGTCTTTACGCTTGCTGACCAGCCGGAAAATATCGCCTGGCGTTTAATTGGTCTGGTATGTGGCCTGGATGGCATATACGTATTAAATATGCCTGAAATGGACGACGCGGCATTTAATAAGCATCTGGATAAACTTATCTCCCTCGAATTGTTTTAATACTCCCATCGGGGTATTAATTTCCGCAAATAGTTACAATTAGTAACACATAAAGCGAACCCTGATTCCCATTCCAAACTCAGGGATTCGCTTTTTTATCTATCCTTTCAGATGTATCCCATAACATCCAATAATTTCTACAAACTGCCGACAGGTATCTTTCTGTTTTTACTTCTTTTTTCTCTCCATTTTGGTAAGCAAGAGGGTGATATGTCACATCAAAGCGAGAAGAGTAATCAGCATCTGTTGAGTAACTGGAAACCGGAAAACGCGCAATTTTGGGAGAATAAAGGGAAACATATCGCACGAAGAAACCTGTGGATTTCCGTGGCGTGTTTGCTTCTCGCGTTTTGTGTCTGGATGTTGTTTAGCGCTATTGCGGTAAACCTTAATAAGGTCGGATTTAATTTCAGCACCGATCAGCTTTTTATGCTAACGGCATTACCTTCTCTCTCCGGCGCGATATTGCGTGTCCCCTACTCTTTTATGGTGCCGATATTTGGCGGACGTTACTGGACCGTGTTGAGCACCGTGATCCTGGTCGTGCCCTGTGTCTGGCTTGGGATCGCCATCCAGAATACCGCTACGCCTTACTGGGTCTTTATCATCATCGCACTGCTGTGCGGTTTTGCCGGCGCCAACTTCGCTTCCAGCATGGGAAACATCAGCTTCTTCTTCCCGAAAGCCAGACAGGGCAGCGCGCTGGGCATTAACGGCGGGCTGGGTAACCTGGGCGTGAGCGTGATGCAGCTGGTTGCGCCGCTGGTGATTTTCCTGCCGATGTTTACCTTCCTCGGCGTGCACGGCGTACCGCAGGAGGATGGCTCGACGATGTGGCTGGCGAACGCGGCGTGGATCTGGGCGCCGCTGCTGATTCTTGCCACCCTTGCGGCGTTTTTTGGCATGAACGACATCGCCAGCTCGAAAGCGTCCATTGCCAGCCAGCTTCCGGTGCTTAAGCGCTTTCATCTCTGGCTGCTGAGCCTGCTTTATCTGGCCACCTTCGGCTCGTTTATCGGTTTCTCGGCAGGCTTTGCTATGCTGTCGAAAACCCAGTTTCCGGACGTAAATATCCTCCACCTCGCCTTCTTTGGCCCGCTGATCGGTGCGCTGGCGCGTTCCGCTGGCGGGATGATCTCGGACAGGCTGGGCGGCGTACGGGTGACGCTGATCAACTTCGTCTTTATGGCCATCTTTAGCGCCCTGATTTTCCTGACGCTCCCCGGGTCTGGTTCAGGCAGTTTTATGGCCTTTTATCTGGTCTTTATGGGCCTGTTTCTGACCGCAGGCCTGGGCAGCGGCTCGACCTTCCAGATGATCGCGATTATCTTTCGCCAAATCACCCTCGACCGCGTGAAAAAACAGGGTGGGAGCGACGAACAGGCACAGCATGAAGCGGTGACTGAAACGGCTGCCGCGCTGGGCTTTATCTCTGCCATCGGTGCGGTGGGCGGGTTCTTTATTCCCAAAGCCTTTGGCACATCCCTGGCGATGACCGGTTCCCCGGTGGGCGCCATGAAAGTCTTCCTCGTGTTTTACATCGTCTGCGTGCTCGTCACCTGGCTGGTGTACGGCCGCAAATCCTCACAAAAATAATAACTACATCTTCGCCGGAGCGTGATGTCTCACCCTCCGGCCATGCTATCGAAGCAGGAGAAATGTCATGAGCAAACTGTTGGACCGCTTCCGTTACTTCAAAACAAAAGGCGACAGTTTCGCCGATGGGCACGGGCAGGTGTACCACACCAACCGCGACTGGGAGGACAGCTACCGTCAGCGCTGGCAGTTCGATAAAATTGTGCGATCCACCCACGGCGTTAACTGCACCGGCTCCTGTAGCTGGAAGATTTATGTCAAAAATGGCCTGGTGACCTGGGAAACCCAGCAGACCGACTACCCGCGCACCCGCCCTGACCTGCCTAACCACGAACCGCGCGGCTGCCCGCGTGGCGCAAGTTACTCCTGGTATCTCTATAGCGCCAACCGTCTCAAGTACCCGCTGGTACGCCGCAGGCTGATCGAACTCTGGCGCGAGGCGCTGGCGCAGCATACCGATCCGGTGCTGGCCTGGGATGCCATTCAGAACGATCCGCAGAAAGCGCAGAGCTACAGGAAAGCGCGCGGAAAAGGCGGTTTTATCCGCTCAAACTGGAAAGAGCTTAACCAGCTGATTGCTGCCGCTAACGTCTGGACCATCAAAAACTACGGCCCGGATCGGGTAGCCGGTTTTTCCCCCATCCCGGCGATGTCGATGGTCTCTTATGCCGCCGGTACGCGCTATCTCTCCCTGCTCGGCGGCACCTGCCTGAGCTTCTATGACTGGTACTGCGATCTGCCTCCGGCGTCGCCGATGACCTGGGGCGAACAGACCGACGTGCCGGAATCGGCGGACTGGTACAACTCCAGCTATATCATTGCCTGGGGCTCAAACGTGCCGCAGACGCGCACCCCGGACGCCCACTTCTTTACCGAAGTGCGTTACAAAGGCACCAAGACCGTCGCCATCACGCCGGACTTCTCGGAGGTGGCGAAGCTCAGCGACCAGTGGCTGGCCCCCAAACAGGGTACCGACAGCGCCCTTGCCATGGCGATGGGGCATGTGATCCTCAAAGAGTTCCACCTCGATAACCCGAGCGAGTACTTCCTCAACTATTGCCGCCGCTACACCGACATGCCAATGCTGGTTCTGCTGGATGAACAGGCTGACGGTCGCGTGGTGCCGGGCCGCATGCTTCGCGCGTCGGATCTGGCCGACGGGCTGGGTGAAACCAATAATCCGGAGTGGAAAACCATCGCCTTTGACGTGGCCGGAAATCTGGTGGCGCCGAACGGATCTATCGGCTTCCGCTGGGGTGAAAAAGGCAAATGGAACCTGGAGTCGCTGGCCGCGGGACAGGAAACCGAGCTGACGCTTTCCCTGCTCATCACCCACGACAGCGTGGCAGACGTGGCCTTCCCTTACTTCGGGGGCAACGAGAATCCGCATTTCCGCAGCGTGAAGCAGGAGCCAGTGCTGACGCGCCGCGTACCGAGTAAAACCCTGACGCTGGCCGACGGCAGCCAGAGACGCGTGGTGAGCGTGTACGATCTGGTGCTCGCAAACTACGGCCTCGATCGCGGTCTGGAAGACCGTAACGCGGCGACAAACTACGCCGAGATAAAAGCCTACACCCCGGCCTGGGGCGAACAAATTACCGGCGTCCCCGCTTACCTGATAGAAAAAATCGCCCGTGAATTTGCCGACACGGCGCACAAAACCCACGGTCGTTCGATGATCATCCTCGGGGCCGGTGTGAACCACTGGTACCACATGGATATGAACTACCGCGGGATGATCAACATGCTGGTCTTCTGCGGCTGCGTCGGGCAGAGCGGCGGCGGCTGGTCGCACTACGTGGGCCAGGAGAAGCTGCGCCCGCAAACCGGCTGGCTGCCGCTGGCCTTCGCGCTGGACTGGAACCGTCCGCCGCGCCAGATGAACAGCACATCGTACTTTTACAACCACGCCAGCCAGTGGCGCTATGAGAAGCTCACCGCACAGGAACTGCTTTCTCCCCTTGCAGACGCATCGAAATTTACCGGTCACCTGATAGATTTCAACGTCCGCGCCGAGCGCATGGGCTGGCTCCCTTCCGCGCCGCAGCTCAACCTCAACCCGCTGCACGTGAAAGCTCGCGCCGACGCCGCCGGCATGTCGCCGCAGGATTACACCGTGCAGGCGTTAAAATCGGGTGATATTCGCTTCGCCTGCGAACAGCCGGATAACGGCAAGAACCACCCGCGCAACCTGTTCGTCTGGCGTTCTAACCTGCTCGGTTCGTCCGGGAAAGGCCATGAATACATGCTGAAATACCTGCTTGGCACCGAGAGCGGTATTCAGGGTGAGGATTTAGGCTCAACGGACGACGTGAAGCCCGAGGAAGTGGAATGGCAAACCGCCGCCATTGAGGGCAAGCTGGATCTGCTGGTGACGCTCGATTTCCGTATGTCCAGCACCTGCCTGTTCTCGGATATCGTCCTGCCCACCGCCACCTGGTATGAAAAAGACGATATGAATACCTCGGACATGCATCCGTTTATTCACCCGCTTTCCGCCGCCGTGGACCCGGCGTGGGAGTCCCGCAGCGACTGGGAGATCTACAAGGGCATCGCCAAAGTCTTCTCTGAAGTATGCGTCGGGCATCTCGGCACTGAAACTGACGTGGTGCTACAGCCGCTTCAGCATGACTCCCCGGGGGAGCTGTCGCAGCCGTTTGATATTCTGGACTGGCGCAAAGGCGAGTGCGATCTGATCCCCGGCAAAACGGCACCGAACATCGCCGTGGTCGAGCGTAACTACCCGGAAACCTACGAGCGCTTTACGGCCCTTGGGCCGCTGCTGGACAAGCTCGGTAACGGCGGAAAAGGCATATCGTGGAACACCCAGAATGAGGTCGATTTCCTCGGCAAGCTCAATTACGTCAAGGCCGACGGCCCGGCGAAAGACGTCCGCGCATCGAGACCGCCATTGACGCTTCAGAGGTGATCCTCGCCCTTGCGCCAGAAACTAACGGTCAGGTTGCGGTCAAAGCCTGGGAAGCCCTCGGCGAACTGACCGGGCGCGATCACACCCATCTGGCGCTGAACAAAGAAGATGAGAAAATCCGCTTCCGCGATATTCAGGCGCAGCCGCGCAAAATTATCTCCAGCCCGACGTGGTCCGGCCTTGAGAGCGAGCACGTCTCCTATAACGCAGGCTATACCAACGTTCACGAGCTGATCCCGTGGCGCACGATTTCGGGCCGCCAGCAGCTGTATCAGGATCATGCCTGGATGCGCGCCTTTGGGGAGAGTCTGGTGGCTTATCGTCCACCGATTGACACCCGCAGCGTTACCCATATGCGCGAAATCCCGCCGAACGGCTTCCCGGAAAAAGCGCTTAACTTCCTGACGCCGCACCAGAAATGGGGCATTCATTCCACCTACAGCGAAAACCTGCTGATGCAGACCCTGTCGCGCGGGGGGCCAATCGTCTGGATCAGCGAAACCGACGCGCGCGAGCTGGGCATTGAGGACAACGACTGGATCGAAGCCTTTAACGCCAACGGCGCCCTCACCGCCCGCGCGGTGGTCAGCCAGCGCGTGCCGCCGGGCATGACCATGATGTACCACGCTCAGGAGCGCATCCTTAACATTCCGGGGTCAGAAGTGACCGGACGGCGCGGCGGGATCCACAACTCGGTCACCCGCGTCTGCCCGAAACCGACCCACATGATCGGCGGCTACGCGCAGCTGGCGTACAGCTTCAACTATTACGGCACCGTCGGCTCGAACCGCGACGAGTTCATCATGATCCGCAAAATGAAAAACATTAACTGGCTGGACGGCGAAGGTCGGGATCAGGTACAGGAGGCGAAAAAATGAAAATACGCTCACAGGTCGGCATGGTACTGAATCTCGATAAATGCATTGGCTGCCACACCTGCTCGGTCACCTGTAAGAACGTCTGGACCGGGCGCGAAGGGATGGAGTACGCGTGGTTCAACAACGTCGAAACCAAACCGGGCATCGGCTATCCGAAAAACTGGGAAGATCAGGATGAGTGGCAAGGCGGCTGGATCCGCGGCATTCACGGCAAGCTGACGCCGCGCCTCGGCGGCAAAATGGGCGTGCTGTCGAAGATTTTCGCCAACCCCGTCCTGCCACAGATTGACGATTACTATGAGCCCTTCACCTTCGATTACCAGGATCTGCACCGTGCGCCGGAGGGGGACCACCTCCCTACCGCCCGCCCGCGTTCGCTGATCGACGGCAAGCGAATGGATAAAATCAAATGGGGGCCAAACTGGGAGGAGCTGCTGGGCGGCGAATTCGAAAAACGTGCCCGCGACCGCAACTTCCAGAAGATCCAGAAGGAGATGTACGGCCAGTTTGAAAACACCTTCATGATGTACCTGCCGCGCCTGTGCGAGCACTGCCTGAACCCGAGCTGCGTCGCCACCTGCCCGAGCGGTGCGATTTACAAGCGCGAAGAGGACGGCATTGTGCTGATCGACCAGGACAAATGCCGCGGCTGGCGTCTGTGCATCAGCGGCTGCCCGTACAAGAAAATCTACTTCAACTGGAAGAGCGGCAAATCAGAAAAATGCATCTTCTGCTATCCGCGCATTGAATCCGGCCAGCCGACCGTCTGCTCGGAAACCTGCGTCGGGCGCATCCGCTATCTCGGCGTGCTGCTGTACGATGCGGACCGTATCGAGGAGGCAGCGAGCACCGAGCATGAGACCGACCTGTACGAGCGCCAGTGCGACGTGTTCCTTAACCCGAACGATCCGGCGGTGATTGAGGAAGCGCTGAAACAGGGTATTCCGCAGAACGTCATCGACGCGGCACAGCGTTCCCCGGTTTACAAAATGGCGATGGACTGGAAGCTTGCCCTGCCGCTGCATCCGGAATACCGCACCCTGCCGATGGTCTGGTATGTGCCGCCGCTGTCACCGATTCAGTCCTACGCGGACGCGGGTGGTCTGCCGCAGAGCGACGGCGTGCTGCCTGCTGTCGAAAGCCTGCGCATTCCGGTGCAGTACCTGGCAAACATGCTCAGCGCGGGCGATACCGGGCCGGTGCTGCGCGCCCTGAAGCGCATGATGGCGATGCGCCACTACAAACGCTCCCAGACCGTGGAAGGCGTGACTGATACTCGCGCCATCGAAGAAGTGGGCCTGACCGAAGCACAGGTTGAGGAGATGTACCGCTATCTGGCGATTGCCAACTACGAAGACCGCTTCGTGATCCCGACCAGCCACCGAGAAATGGCGCGCGACGCCTTCCCGGAGAAAAACGGCTGCGGCTTCACCTTTGGCGACGGCTGCCACGGCTCCGACACCAAATTCAACCTCTTCAACAGCAGCCGCATCGATGCGATCAACATCACCGAAGTGCGCGATCACGGGGAGGGAGAGTAATGCAGATCCTCAAAATCATCGCGCTGCTCATTGAGTATCCCGATGAGCTGCTGTGGGAAAACCGTGACGAAGCGCTTTCCCTGGTGGAACAGGACGCGCCCATGCTGCTGTCGTTTGCGCAGCAGCATCTGAGCGCCCCTCTGCTGGATAAGCAGGCCGAATGGTGTGAAGTCTTCGAGCGCGGGCGCGCAACGTCGCTCCTGCTGTTCGAGCACGTTCACGCCGAGTCTCGCGATCGCGGTCAGGCGATGGTCGATCTCATGAGCCAGTATGAGAAAGCTGGCCTTCAGCTTGACTGCCGCGAGCTGCCGGACTATCTGCCGCTCTATCTGGAATATCTCAGTATCGTCAGCGATGACGAGGCGCGTGAAGGGCTGCAAAACGTCGCGCCGATCCTGGCGCTGATTGGTGGCCGCCTGAAACAGCGCGGCGTGGCGCATTACCAGCTGTTTGACGCCCTGCTGACGCTGGCCGGAACGCGCCTTTCCAGCGACAGCGTGGCGAAACAGGTGTCCGGTGAAAAACGGGATGATACCCGTCAGGCGCTGGACGCCGTGTGGGAAGAGGAACAGGTGAAGTTTATTGAAGACAACGCCACATCGTGCGACAGCTCGCCGATGCAGCAATATCAACGACGCTTTAGCCAGGACGTCGCGCCGCAGTACGTGGACGTCAGCGCCGGAGGCCCAAAATGACACATTACCTGAACGTATTTTTCTATGACATTTACCCCTACATCTGCGCCACCGTGTTTTTCCTCGGTAGCTGGTTGCGCTACGACTACGGGCAGTACACCTGGCGCGCCTCATCAAGCCAGATGCTCAGCAAGCGCGGGATGAACTGGGGTTCTAACCTGTTTCATATCGGCATTCTGGGGATCTTCTTCGGGCACCTGTTCGGCATGTTAACCCCGCACTGGATGTACGCCTGGTTTTTACCCATCGCGGTTAAACAGCAGTTAGCCATGATTGCGGGGGGGATTTGCGGGGTGCTGACGCTGATTGGCGGGTCGATGCTGCTGATCCGCCGCCTGTTCAACCAGCGGGTGCGTGCCACGTCCACCACGCCGGATATTATTATCATGAGTATCCTGCTGCTTCAGTGCATCCTTGGGCTGTCGACCATTCCTTTCTCCGCCCAGTATCCTGACGGAAGCGAGATGATGAAGCTGGTCGGCTGGGCGCAGGGGATCGTGACGTTCAGGGGCGGCTCGTCGGAAATGCTGAGCGGCGTTGCGCCGATTTTCCGCGTGCATCTGGTGTTGGGGATGACGATCTTCCTTATCTTCCCGTTCACCCGCCTGGTGCATGTCTGGAGCGCGCCGTTTGAGTATTTCACTCGTCGGTATCAGGTGGTGAGATCGCGCCGTTGATTTTGTCGGGTGGGGGGGGGGGGCCCCCCCCCCCCCCGGCTCAACGACCCTGAGGCCCCTAGAAGCCGGAGCCCCCCCGCGTTTTTTGAGGAGGGGGGGTTGGTGTAATAAACA
>NZ_JBLVXX010000010.1:95797-143622 GCF_048283985.1 Enterobacter cloacae complex sp. 6730903
TGTGTGTGCCAGGGGGGTTTTTTTTTGGGGGGGGGCGCCGACGCCCAGCCCCCACCACCCCCCCCCGCCCGCCGCGGCCCCCCCCCCCCCCCCCCCACCGGGCTATTTCCCTGCCTGCGGATGCGTATCAAACCCCGCCATCACCGCCGTCAGCTCGGCCAGGGTAAAGCCGTGCTTCGGGTCATCAACGCCCAGGCCAAACCGCGCCTGCATCAGCTTATACAGCGCCTCCGCATCCGGCAAATGGATCTGCTCCTCCACATGACCGTTCTGCCAGTGGGTAAAATTAAAGTTGGTCAGCGTCAGCTTGCCCCCGTCCGGTAGGTGGCGACACATCAGCAGATGATGACGGAAATGGGACTGCGGCCAGTGCGCCGACCAGAAGTTTCCCATCACGTAATCGTTGAAATACTGGGTCGCCAGGTCGAAATGGTACATCGACTGCCAGTGCTCGTGATGGCGGAATTGCAGTACCCAGTCGTTACCCTCGCTTAGCAAACGATAACTCCCGTGCGGGGTGTCCTGCTCCTCGTTGGCGATCAAACGAATCGGCGCCGTCAGCGTTTGTCCGCCAAATCCCACATCGGCGATCCAGCGCTCGCCGTTCAGTTCAACCAGCAGCAACCGGTGCGTGCGTGGCGGCATCTGCGACGGATTAGCCAGCACAACCCGCCCCAGCACGCTGCGCACCGTAAACCCGACTTCGCGCAACACCCGCTCAAACAGGCCGTTTTGCTCGAAGCAATATCCCCCCCGACGCGCGGTGACCAGTTTATCCACCAGACACGCGTCATCCAGATGGATTTCACGCGGCAAAACGACATCGATATTTTCGAAAGGGATGGCGCAGTTATGGTGTAAATGCAGCCCCCGCAGGGTATCGATATCAACCTGTACGGGCTGCTGCCAGCCCGTGCGGGCGAAATAAGCACTCAGAAATGGGGACATGATTTGCTCCAGGATGTGATATCCCCTGTTTATAAACTATTTTCCCTTATGCATATGCGTAAAAGTGCTTTTTCGTCATACTCATCGTGTACATGAGGAGATCCTATGAGCCACTTTCGCCCTGTTGAATTACGTCACGCCAGCCGCCTTCTGAATCACGGTCCAACCGTGCTCATCACCAGCCGGGATGAGACCATCGATCGTCGCAACGTCATGGCCGCCGCATGGTCTATGCCGGTGGAATTCGAACCCCCGCGTATTGCGATTGTGGTAGACAAAAGCGCGTGGTCACGGGAGTTGATCGAACGCAGCGGGAAATTCGGCATTGTGATCCCCGGCGTGGCGGCAGCCAACTGGACCTGGGCGGTCGGCAGCGTCAGCGGGCGCGACGAGGATAAATTTAACTGCTACGGGATCCCGGTTATTTATGGCCCTGAGCTTGGCCTGCCGGTTATAGAAGAGAAATGTCTGGCGTGGATGGAGTGCCGGTTATTACCTGTAACCTCTGCGGCAGAGAAATATGACACTCTGTTTGGCGAAGTGGTTTCCGCCGCGGCGGATGAACGCGCATTTGTCGCCGGACGCTGGCAGTTTGACGGGGATAAACTGAATACGCTGCATCATCTGGGAGCGGGCACGTTTGTCGCGAGCGGGAAAATGGTGAAGGCGCTGGATTAACGCTTCTCAAAAAAGAAAAGCCCTCTTCCTGAGGAAGAGGGCTTTTTATTACTTCACACGCTTCGCAATGATCTCATCCGCCACATTCCTCGGAGCTTCCGCAAAATGATGGAACTCCATCGTATACGTCGCGCGCCCCTGGGACATCGAGCGCAGCGTGGTGGCGTAGCCAAACATCTCAGCCAGCGGGACGTCAGCGCGAATAATCTGGCTGCCGTACTGTTCTGCCATTCCCTGCACCAGGCCGCGACGGGAGGAGAGATCGCCCATAATGTTCCCGGCGTACTCTTCCGGCGTTTCCACCTCAACGTGCATCACCGGCTCAAGAATAACCGGATCCGCCCGCCTGGCGCCCTCTTTGAAGCCGAGGATCGCCGCCATGCGGAAGGCCATCTCCGAGGAGTCAACGTCATGGTAGGAACCAAACGTCAGGGTCGCTTTCACATCCACCACCGGATAGCCCGCCAGCACACCCGTATTCATGGCTTCTCGCAAGCCTTTTTCCACCGACGGGATGTACTCCCGCGGCACCACCCCGCCTTTGGTGGCATCTTCAAACACAAAACCACTCCCGGCGGCTAACGGCTCAAGGCTCAGGACCACATGACCGTACTGCCCTTTCCCGCCGGACTGTCGGACAAATTTACCTTCTATATCCTTCACCGCTTTACGCAGGGTTTCACGGTAGGTGACCTGCGGACGACCAATGTTCGCCTCAACGCCAAATTCACGCTTCATGCGGTCAACGATGATCTCCAGATGCAACTCGCCCATCCCGGAGATGATGGTCTGTCCGGACTCTTCGTCCGTGTGCAGGCGAAACGACGGATCCTCCGCAGCCAGGCGCTGTAGGGCGATCCCCATTTTCTCCTGATCGGCCTTGGTTTTCGGCTCAATCGCCAGCGAAATAACCGGGTCCGGGAACTCCATCCGTTCAAGGGTGATCACCGCATTCGGGTCGGTCAGCGTGTCACCGGTGGTAACGTCTTTCAGCCCGACACAGGCTGCGATATCCCCTGCGCGCAGCTCGTCCACCTCATGGCGATCGTTGGCATGCATCAGCACGATGCGCCCGATACGTTCTTTCTTACCCTTCACCGGGTTGTACACCGCGTCGCCTTTACGCAGTATGCCGGAATAGACGCGGATAAAGGTCAGCTGGCCAACGTACGGATCGCTCATCAGCTTGAAGGCCAGCGCCGAGAACGGTTCATCATCGCTTGGGTGGCGCTCAGCATGCTGTCCGTCTTCGTCTACCCCATCAATAGCGGGCACGTCCAGTGGAGAGGGCATCAATTCAATCACCGCGTCGAGCATGCGCTGCACGCCCTTGTTCTTGAAGGCGCTGCCGCACAGCATGGGCTGTATTTCGCCGGAGATAGTCCGGATCCGCAGCCCTTTGATGATTTCCGCTTCATCCAGTTCGCCCGTCTCAAGGTACTTATCCATAAGCTCATCGCTGGCTTCTGCCGCAGCCGAAACCATTTTTTCTCGCCACGCCTGGGCGGTGCTCAGCAGATCGTCAGGCACTGGCGCATAGCTAAACGCCATGCCCTGCGTCGCATCATCCCAAAGAATAGTGCGCATCCTGATGAGATCCACCACGCCGGTGAAGTGTTCTTCTGCCCCCACGGGGATCACAATCGGGACCGGATTGGCTTTCAGCCGCTCCTGCATCATCCGCACCACGCGGAAGAAATCCGCACCCGGGCGGTCCATTTTGTTGACGAATGCCAGGCGCGGGACGTGATATTTATTCGCCTGACGCCAGACGGTTTCCGACTGCGGCTGCACGCCGCCGACGGAGTCATAGACCATCACCGCGCCGTCGAGCACACGCATGGAACGTTCCACCTCAATGGTGAAATCCACGTGCCCGGGGGTGTCGATAATATTGATGCGGTGCGGTTCAAAGCCTCTGTCCATACCGGGCCAGAAACAGCTTACCGCCGCCGACGTAATGGTGATCCCGCGCTCCTGCTCCTGCGCCATCCAGTCGGTGGTTGCCGCGCCATCGTGTACTTCACCCAGCTTGTGGCTCATCCCGGTGTAAAACAGGATGCGCTCAGTGGTGGTTGTTTTGCCGGCATCGATATGCGCGGAGATACCGATGTTGCGATAACGTTCGAGTGGAATGGGTCGGGGCATGTTATTTCCTTAAGTCTTCATGACTGGTTTGTGACGACCGGGATGGTCGCGTGTTCGTTCGTTTGTTATAATAGTCCTATTGTACGAGTATTATCGAACTATTTTTTAACGGTTGACCTATTGTTGATATAGCTCAATCTCACGCGAGACGCAGGAAAACGATGATCCCAAACCACCCGGAACCTGAACAAATAGTGTTGGAAAATGTGCTGTTCGCCCTCGGCAACCCGCTGCGATTAGCGATTATCCGCAGGCTGGCCGACGGCAGCGAACTGAGCTGTAACGCGCTGCGCCCGGAAGAGGTGGTGAAATCTACTATGACTCACCACTGGCGCGTGCTGCGCGACAGCGGTGTGATCTGGCAGCGCCCGCAGGGGCGCGAGAATATGATCTCACTGAGAAGAGAGGATCTGGACGCCCGCTTTCCTGGGCTGCTGGCGATCTTGCTCGAGGCTAAGTAGCGGCAGCGTCCTCAAGACGATATACCGGAATACGCCGTGTTGTTCCGGTAAGGGTGTCGAACACCTCCGTATCGGACGTCACTATTCTCATCCCGGTCTTCCTTAACCGCTGCACGTCGGCGGCTATGCGCTGGAGGCCAAACCAGAAAAGCCCGTCAAGCGCGGTGACCGCAAGCCCCTGCTCCAGCGCCAGCTGGAGGCGCTCGCGGGGGGCTTTCACCTGCTGAGCGATTTGCCGGTAAGGCACTTCCGATCCGCCGGACGCATCGATTCGCTGAATACGGGTCTTCAGGTGGTAGGTAAATTCATCGGGAATGCCGTTCAAATCCTGTTTAAGGCTGTAGACGCAGCCAAACCGCTTGCCGTTGAACAGGACATTTTTTTGACTGAGCTGAAACTCATTTCTGATGCCATCAATCAGCTGCGGTGCGCGGGTAAGAAGTAACCGGAAGGGAAGCTCAAAGCTGGTCACATAATCCACGTTCAGCAGCGCGAGACGCAGCCGCTCTTCTGCCCCGGATTTCTGGTCATGACACTCGCGCATCACCTCCGCCCACTGACGCGTCAGACGTTCCGGCTCGCCGGCTTCGGTGAGGAGGTATTTTTCAAGATGATAATCGACTCTTCCGGTCATGGGGGCATCCCGTCAATGTGGATGCGGTAATTCTATCCAGCGCGGCCGGATTTATAAAGGGCGGAGCGCACCGGCATCCGCCCTGCCGGGCTACTGCTGGATACTCGACCGGTCCGAAATATCGCTGGCAGATAAGGTTCTTGCAGAAGATACGACCTGTTTTTTGCGTTTATACCGGTCCGGCTGGCCTTCTGGGCGGGTTTTGAACCGGCGATGCAGCCACATATATTGCTCAGGCGCCATCATCACGGCGCGCTCAATTGCTCTGTTCATCTGCGTGGCTACCGACGCTTTATCCCCTCCCTGCAAGGTATCGCTGATATCTTCCAGAATAATCAGCTCATACCCTGTGCCGTCTGCTTTTCGGCGCGGTACAAACGGGATCACGGCCGGTCTGGCACTTTTCACCAGCATGTAGCTCCCGGCAGTTGTCGCGGCGTCCGGGACGGCAAAAAACGGCACAAACACGCTATTCGTTTTGCCATAGTCGTGATCCGGGGCATACCACAGGATCTCGTTTTGCTTCAGCGCGCGGATCATGCCCTTCAGGTCATAGCGGTCAAGCATGGTTTTATTGGAACGCAGACGACCGCGCGTTTGCAGCCAGTCGAGCAACGCATTATTGTTGGGACGATACACACCAATACCCGCGTTGAGCATGCCAAAGATGCGTGCGCCTAATTCCAGCGTGAGAAAATGCATGCCAATGAGCACCACGCCCCTTCCTTGCGCCCGCGCCTGTTCCATATGTTCGTAGCCGGTCACGCTGAAGTGTTTCCGCACGCGCCAGTCAGGCCAGAACCACGCTATGCCGGTTTCGATGACGCCCATTCCAACCGATTCAAAATTACGCTCGAGTAAACGCTCGCGCTCGTCCTCTTTCATATCAGGAAAACAAAGCTCAAGATTTCGTCTGGCGATCTCCACGCGGCGTGGAAGCAGGCGCATGGCCAGACGCCCAAGCCCGTGACCTGTTTTTAACAGCAGCGGATACGGAAGCTGAACCGTGCACCAGAGTGCGGCAATGCCTGCCCAGCTGAGCCAGTAACGAGGATGAATAAACGCGAGTGAAAACTGAGGTAATTTTGTCATGGAAAAATTATCCTTTTACTAATTTGTACTTTATCTGGTGCAGTTGCAGTGTTTACCTGCTGATTTAACGGATATTGTTCGGATGGATGAATTGTAGCGGAATCGTTATGGTTTTTATTATCGATTTTTGCGAAAGGGAATAAAAGTGGGGATCGCCGGGTGATATTGCACCACCCGGCAGGCAAGTTACATCGAATAGCCGGGCTTCTTAATCAGTTCATCCAGTTTCGGGCCGATCTCGGTATCCCAGACCTGCGCCTTCCAGTCAGCTTCCTGAACCTCCTGAAGCGCCACGGAGATTGAACGATCTTTACTGTTCAGGTGACGGGCGATCGCTTCGGCGATATCCGCCGCCAGGGCCGTTTTTTGTTCGTCAGTCAGATCGCGTGGAAAACATTTGATGTCAACGTGTGGCATGGGCAGGGCTCCTTTTATAGATGAGCGCTCCACGTTATCAGATTATATCGTTAGCTTTTAGCACCTTGTGCAGTTCCGGCAGCGCACAGACGGCATCCGCGACGGCGGTAATATTAGGCGTGTTGGTGGCAAACCACTCATGACGTGGCCCCCAGGTACGCGCAACGGCAATATAGACGTCAAGCAGCGTCAGCTGTTTGCCAAACGCAAACGGCGAGGCGCTGAGCTGGCTGTCGAACCACAGATAGAGCGATTTTCGGTACTCAATGCAATTTTTCTTCAGCTGTTCCGGGGCATCAGGCACCCAGCGTTCCGGGTAGTCTGCATACGTAAAGGTGGGATAGACATTAGCCACAAACCAGATGAGCAGGCGCTGAAACTGCTGGCGCTCGGCCTGCCCAACGGGCGGCGCGAGGTCGGGACGTCTGTCGAGCACCATCAGGGCGATCGCCGCGGTTTCCGTCACGATCGCCCCGTTTTCCAGCTCCAGCGTCGGCACCTGGCACAGCGGGTTCAGTTTCAACAGCAATTCGCGCTGCGGGCCGGGCTGGTCAAACCCGTCCACGTTGACGAACTGATACGGGATGTCTGCCAGAGTCAGCATCACTTCACTGATTGCCGATCCCCAGCCGGGTATGCCATAGAGTTTGATCATGTTGCCCCCTCAGGGATGAAAACCCTAAGTGTAGAGCACCATTAGTAGGTTATCCCGGGCGGATTAACGTCTGAATACGTCACCGCTTCGCCCGCCTCCCCCCAGCGCGCCAGCACCTTTTGATACTCTCCGCGCTTAATCGCACCGTTCAGCGCAGCCTGCAACGCATACACCAGCCCATTGCCTTTTTTGGTTGTGGTGGCGACATAGGCTTTCTTCGGTCCTAATCCCACGACGCGGGTTTTGCCGGTTAACGCGGCTTTATAGGCAGAAACGGACTGCGGTCCAAAGAACACATCCGCCCTGCCGGACTGAATATAGAGATTGCCTGAGGCGTCGTCGGTCAGATAAACCGGCAACGTAGGCTCACGCCCGGCCTTTTTATTCTCTTCGTTCCAGCCCAGCAGAATACGCTCCTGATTGGTGCCTGACCCGACAATCACCTTTTTACCGGCCAGATCTTTCGCACGGGTGATCGACTGTACGTTGCTGGTGGATTTCACCGAGAAGGCCAGGGAATCGACGCGATAGGTCGCAAAATCGAACTTCGCCTTACGTTGCTCGGTGACGGCGATATTCACCAACGCCACGTCATAGCGCCCGGAAGTGATCCCCAGCGGCCAGTCTTCCCACGCCGTTGGCACCAGCTTCAGCTTCAGCCCCAGGCTGCCCGCCAGCAATCGGGCGATATCCGGGTCGCTGCCAATACGGGTGCGGTTATCACTGGCCAGCAGCGCCAGCGGCGGAGAATTCAGGGCTGAAATCGCCACCGTGAGGGTACCCGGCTCAACAAATTTATAGTTCGCCGGGATTTTCGCCACTGCCTGTTGATCAACCGTCACCGGCAGCGGCTGTTCGTTGGCCTTTAAATCAATGCTGGCGTGGCTCGCCGTCGTGAAGACCAGCCCCGCCAGGAGTCCATATTTCATCTGCGCTCCTTACAGCACTTTTGAGAGGAACTGGCGCGTTCGCGGATGCGACGGTCGGTTTAAGACGTCGTCGCTGCTGCCCTGCTCCACAATTTTACCGTCGACCATAAATACCACCTGGTCCGCCACTTCCCGGGCAAAGCCGATCTCATGGGTGACCACCACCAGCGTAGTGCCGGAACGGGCGAGCTTTTTAATCACGTCCAGCACTTCGCCAACCAGTTCCGGATCCAGCGCCGAGGTGGGTTCATCAAACAGCATTACGCGGGGGCGCAGCGCCAGCGCGCGGGCAATGGCGATACGCTGTTGCTGGCCACCGGAGAGATGACGCGACCAGGCATCGGCTTTATCGCGCAGTCCTACCACATCCAGCAGGCTGTAGGCGTTTTCAACAGCCTCTTTTTTAGTGAATTTTTTATGCGCGATGGGTGCTTCAATCAGGTTTTCCAGCACCGTGAGATGCGGAAAAAGATTGAAGTTCTGAAACACGTATCCAACGTTGACGCGCTGTTTCAGGATCTCTTTCTCTTTTAGCTCGTAGAGTTTGTCACCCTGACGGCGATAGCCGATGTAATCCCCGTCAATCTGAATAAAGCCTTCGTCTACGCGCTCCAGATGGTTAATGGTGCGCAGCAGCGTCGATTTTCCCGATCCAGAGGGACCGAGGATCACCGTCACGGAGCCCGGCGGGATCTCAAGCGTGACGTTATCGAGCGCTTTATGTCGGCCAAAAAACTTACTGACGCCGGTAATGGAAATGTGTCCTTCAGGAGAGGCTTGCATGAACGGGCTCCTGTGCTGGCGAAGTGGTGACGGAACGCGCGCGACTGGTCGCCCGGTTGTGGTTTACGGCGGAGCGGCGCTCGCTGCGGGCGAGTCCACGCTCAATAACATGCTGGATGGCAGACAGTACGGTGGTGATCACCAGATACCAGACGGCGCCCACCATCAACAGCGGGATCACCTCCTGGGTGCGGTTGTAGATCATCTGGATCGTGTAGAACAGTTCCGGCATCGCCAGCACGTAAACCATCGCCGTCCCTTTGGCGAGGCTGATGATTTCGTTAAACCCGGACGGCAGAATGGTGCGCAGCGCCTGGGGGAGAATGATGCGCACCGTGCGACGCCATGCCGGCAGACCCAGCGCAGCGGCCGCCTCATACTGACCGTGGTCGACCCCAAGGAAGCCCCCGCGAATGATCTCCGCAGTATAGGCGCTCTGCACCAGCGTCAGCCCCACGATGGCGGTAGAAAACTGCCCGAGAACGTTGATGGTTTCAAAGCTGCCCCAGGTAATGCCGGTAAAAGGCACGCCGAGAGAGAGCGTGTCGTAGAGATAGGAGAAGTTATAGAGGATAATCAGCACCACGATCAGCGGCAGGGAACGGAACAGCCAGATGTAACCCCACGCCAGGCTGCTCAACAGCCATGATGACGAGAGCCTCGCCAGCGCCAGCATGCCGCCAATCACCACGCTCAGTACGGTGCTTATCAACGTCAGCAGCAGCGTCTGGCCGACGCCTTCGAGGATCACCGGGTCGAAGAACCAGCGGGCAAATACCGCCCATTCCCAGCGCGGATTAAAGGCCACGGACTGGATCACGACCGCCAGCACAAACAGCGCCACCACGGCGCCAGCAGCGCGCAGCGGATAACGTGCCGGGACCACTTTTATGGTTTCAACGTTGCTCATCGTCGCTCCTTATGCGGTTTTGCTGAGCGCTTCGCGGATCAGCGTCTTGGTGAAACGCAGCCGACCGTCGAACGGCGGCTGGCTATACTCTTCCGGATCACGGTTAAGATCGAACTGCGGCTGATACCCCTGGCTGAGATAGAGCCGCACCGCCTCCGGCTGGCGAAACCCCGTGGTCAGGTAGATGTGGCTGTAGCCCGCCAGCACCGCCCGGCGCTCCAGCTCCTGTACCACGCGCGCGGCCAGCCCCTGCTGGCGCAGCGTTTTATTCGTCCAGATGCGTTTGATCTCTGCGGTATGTTCGTCGAAGGGCTTGTACGCACCGGTGGCGATGATCTCGCCATCGCGCTCCAGGACGATAAACAGCCCCTGCGGCGCCAGGTACCACTCTGTCAGCTCGACTTCCGCATCTTTTGAAAAGTAGTCGCCGTAAAGAGCGGCGTATTCACCGAACAGCCCCTCGATAATGGGCTGAAGATCGGCATCTTCCGGCGAAACGTCACGAAATTGTTCGCGCATAGCGCCTCCTCAATCGCCCAGACCCGCCGGGTTAACTTCGGAACTGGGGATACGCTCCACGCCTTCTCCCCAGCGGTTCAGCACTTTGTCGTAATCGCCGTTCTTGATCGCGCCGTTCAGCGCGGTCTGAACCGGTTCGACCAGGCCGCTGCCTTTTTTCAGCGTCACCGCGATATGCGCCGCCTTCGGCCAGCCGCCGTCGACGCTGCCGACCAGTTTGGTTTTACCGTTAAGCGCCGCTTTCCAGGCGCCGATCACGTTCGGACCAAAGTAGGCGTCCGCACGTCCGGACTGAAGCGCCAGCGTTTGGGCCGCGTCGTCTTTGGTGTAGATCGGCGTAAAGGGTTTAAGCCCTTTTTTGAGGTTCTCTTCGTTCCATGCCAGCAGGATGGCCTCCTGGTTGGTGCCGGAACCCACGATGATGCGCAGCCCGGCGATATCCTCTGCCTTCACAAGCGAGTTGATCGGGCTGGTGGATTTCACGTAGAAGCCAAGAGAATCCTTGCGGTAGGTGGCGAAGTCGAACTTCTCTTTGCGCGCTTTGGTGACGGTGATGTTGCTGATAGCCGCGTCGTATTTACCGGAGGCAACCCCCAGCGGCCAGTCCTCCCAGGAGGTGGGAACCACGTTCAGCTCCAGTCCGAGGCTGTCCGCCACCAGACGCGCAATGTCGACCTCACTTCCCAGCAGAGTTTTGTTGTCGTCGGAAAAGACCGTCAGCGGCGGTTGATTCAGTCCCGCCACCGCCACGGTAAATTTCCCCGGCACGGCAAAGCGATAGTCTTTCGGCAGTTGCGCGATCGCATCGCTGTTTTTGGCGGTATTGATCGGCGTTTTATTGGCCTCAATGCTCACGCCGGTGCCGTTAATATTGACGTTCTCTGCCCAGACGGCAGGGGTAAAGGCCAGCGCAAGCGCCAGAATAAGCGATGATTTCTGCATAGCATTTTTCTCTTTTATTGTTGTATGAACTGATTTTTGGGCTCGTCTAAGCCCAGACTTTCGCGCAGCGTGGTGCCGGGATAGTCGGTGCGGAACAGGCCGCGCGCCTGTAAAACGGGCACCACCTGGTCGACAAAGCGCGGGAAAGTGTCCGGCGTGCCGCCCTGAATGATGAAGCCATCCGCCGCCTTCTCTTCGAACCAGGCCTGTAAACCATCGGCCACCTGCTCCGGTGTGCCGGAAAAACGCGGGCGCGGCGATGCGGCTTCCAGCGCGACCTGACGCAAAGTTAAGTTGCGCTCACGGGCGTTACGCTTGATTTCATCGGTGGTGCTGCGGAAGCTGTTTTTGCCCAAGTCGCCAATATCCGGGAACGGCGCGTCGAGGGGATACTGGCTGAAGTCGTGATGCTCGAAATAACGTCCGAGGTAATTCAGCGCATCATTTATGGAGACCAGTGCCGCCGTAGTTTGATACTGGTTTTCTACGTCATCGGCGTCGTTTCCGACAATCACGCTGACGCCCTGGAATATATGTAAATCCCCTGCGCGACGGCCGTGACTTTCCAGCTGCTGTTTAACATCGCGGTAAAAAGCCTGGGCTTCTTCCCGCGTGTCATGGTGGGTAAAGATGGCGTCAGCATGTTTTGCCGCCAGCTTTTTACCGTCGTCGGACGCGCCAGCCTGAAAGACAATCGGACGTCCCTGCGGCGTGCGGCCAATATTCAGCGGGCCGGAAACCTGGAAGAAATCACCGTGGTGATCCAGCGTATGCAGTTTCGACGCATCAAAGAACTGTCCGCTCTCTTTATTGCGGATAAAGGCATCCCCTTCCCAGGAGTCCCACAGCCCTTTCACCACGTCGAGATACTCATCGGCAATGCGGTAGCGCAGCGCATGCTCCGGGTGTTTTTCGCGGGAGAAGTTCTTCGCTGACCCTTCCAGCGGCGACGTCACCACGTTCCAGCCCGCGCGTCCGTTGCTCAGGTGATCGAGGCTGGCGAACTGACGTGCAACGGTGAAAGGCTCGCTGTACGAGGTGGATAACGTGCCGACCAGCCCCAGGCGCGAGGTGATACTCGCCAGCGCGGACAACACCGTCAGCGGCTCAAAGCGGTTTAAAAAATGCGGAATGGATTTCTCGTTAATATAAAGACCGTCAGCCACAAATATAAAGTCGAGCTTGCCCGCTTCTGCTTTTAAAGCCGTTTCTTTGACGAAATCAAAATTAATGCTGGCATCCGCGACCGCCGCGGGATGGCGCCAGGCAGACATATTTCCGGATGCACCATGCAAAATGGTCCCCAGCCGCAATTGACGATGTGCAGACATATTCACCTCAAATTAATTAAACGTGTTGCAGGGCTTTTTCCGCGAGCTGTGCAAAATAGCGGGCAGCGGGTTCGATTAATGCTTCGTCCGGGTTAAATGCCGGGTGATGTAACCCAAACGGACTGTTGCTGCCAATGCTGACAAACGCGCCGGGTATGTTTTGCAGATAGACCGCGAAATCCTCCCCGCCCATGTGCAGTTCCGCATGCCGGGTTTCATATCCCGCTTCGCGCGCGACCGAGGTGGCAAACCCGGCCCAGTGCTCATCGTTCACCAGCGCGGTGGGCCCGGCGTACCAGGTGATGTTGATCTGCGCGCTAAAGGCGCTGGCAAATCCGGCGGCGATTTCACCGACGCGCGCTTTTACGTTCTGCTGCACTTCCGTGCGGTGCGTGCGCAGCGTGCCCTCCAGCTCAACGCTTTCCGGCAGCACGTTCCAGGTATTTCCCCCGGCGATGCGCGTCACGCTCAGAACAACCGAATCCAGCGTGTTGACGTTACGGCTGGCAACGCTTTGCAGCGCGGTCACCAGCTGGCTTGCCAGCACGATGGCGTCGTTGCCTTCATGGGGACGTGCGGCATGCGCGCCTTTGCCGGTTACGTGAATAACGAAGCGATCGACGTTGGCATAGAACGGGCCGCCGCGCGTGGCAAACTCGCCGACCGGCAGTGAAGGCTCGTTATGCATCCCGAAAATCGCGCGTACGTCGCGTAACGCCCCGGCCCGCACCATGCTTTTCGCTCCGCCGAAATTTTCTTCCGCAGGCTGGAACAGGATCCGCACGCGACCGTTGAGCGAGGCTTCCCGCTCCTTCAGCTTTAACGCGGCGCCGAGGATCACGCTGGTGTGAATGTCGTGTCCGCAGGCATGCATCACCCCGGCGCGCCGGGAGCTAAACGGCACCCCGCTGCGCTCGTCGATGGGTAACGCGTCGATATCGGCGCGCAGCGCAACCAGTGCGTTGCCCGTGCCGATCTCCGCAACCAGCCCGGTCTGGAGATCGTAAGGCAGCGGGGCAATCCCGGCTGCCGTCAGCCACTCGCGCAGGCGCGCCGTTGTTTCTACCTCCTGACCAGAGAGTTCAGGGTTCTGGTGCAGCTCACGGCGCCAGGCAATCAGTTGTTCGCTAAAGCTCATACGGTAACCTCCCTGTTAAGACGCGCCTCGGCCAGCAGTCGCAGAGACTGTACGCGCGTTGCGCCATCAGCGACCGGCGTGTCGATGATAAATTCGTCAATCCCCCACTGCTGATGCAGCGCGTTGAGCTGTTCAAGCACCGAGGCCGCCGTTCCGGCCAGCAGAGACTGCGCCCGACGCGCGATGCGCACCGGTTCACTCCCCGCCTGCCGCGCAAAGGCGTAGGCCTGTTCTTCGCTGGCCACGGTGACACGCTGTCCGTTTGCCAGCTCCACGCCCCACACTTCAACCTTCTGCGCCAGCGCATCGGCTTCAGCCTGGGTTGGGGCAACAATGACCTGCACGGCCACAATCACCTCCCGGACGCTGTGTTGACGCCAGGCTGTGACGACCTCGCGCAGCAGCTCAGGATCGCCGTTCAGATGGGCGGCAAAGACAAAATGCCAGTCGAGGGAGGCCGCCAGCAGCGCGCTTTCGGTGCTGGCGCCCAGCAGAAATCCCCGGGCAGGCACCGGCGGCAGCGGCGTGGCGCGAACGTCCTCCTCCGCTGACTGATTTTCAGGGCGGATCCAGCGATCGAGCTGCGTCAGTTGTTCAGCAAAACTGCCTTTTTCCTGCGGATTAAGGCCGTGCTGCAAGGCGCGGGTAGAGAGCGGCAGACCGCCGGGCGCTTTGCCAACGCCCAGATCAACCCGGCCCGGCGCAATGGCGGCCAGTACGTTAAAATTTTCGGCAACTTTATAGGGGCTGTAATGTTGCAGCATGACGCCGCCTGAGCCTACGCGAATGCGTTTTGTTTGCCCGAGGATCCAGGCAATCAGCAGCTCCGGCGAGGGGCTGGCAAGCTGCGGGGTATTGTGGTGTTCGGCAATCCAGAAGCGGTGATAACCCAGCGTTTCTGCCTGTTGCGCCAGTGCTAAGGTTCGCGCCAGCGCATCGGCGGCTGTTTCGTGTTCTGCGACGGGGCTTTTATCCAGAATGCTGATTCGCCATGACATGTTGCGTTCTCGTTTGACTTAACATGTCGTCATTATTAAAGGCGGATTTCACCTCTGAGAAACAATTAATTTACATTTGGATTGCCGGAAAACGGCAATAGAGAGTCTGTCATCGGCGTGATTTGAGCGATGTAATGAGTCTTTCCGCATCCTGCCGTCGGGTAATGCGGAGAAAGTGAATGTGTGCGTACTGCGGGTTTTGCATATCCGCCTCATATCGTTTGCGGTTGCTGCGCCAGGTTTTGATCGTCCAGATGATAATAGAGTCCTTGCTAAGGAACGACCGACGAAAGCTTTCGCGGTTCCCCGTGCCAGGCCAGAGCTCCTGTTTGTGCCAGGCGCGTCTGGAGGCCCGCGTCACCGCCTGCCAGAGCGTGCGGATAAACCCACGATCTATCCACACCACCAGATCGACGTTGCGCCACTTAACGTCGCGTGTGCGGTTGTAATTCCCGTCCAGGACCCAGTCAGGCGAGGCGGCGAGCGCTTTTTCCAGGGTTGCAAGAAACTCATCATCCGGTGTTCCCTGCCAGTTCGCTCGCCAGAAAAGCCTGTCCATCTCAATGTAAGGGATAGCCAGCGCCTCCGCGATTCGCCTGCCAAACGTGCTTTTCCCACTTCCGCTGGTGCCTATGATATTGATTTTCACCGTTCCGCCTGCACATGCTGAAGAAAACGGATCGAATCATAACGTTAATAATTTGTTTACGAAACGCCAGGCTACTCGTTCGGATACTGCTCATCGGTGACCTTCTCCAGCCATGCCACCGGGCTCCCGTTGACCGCTTCTGCGATGGCGATATGGGTCATGGCCGTCTGCGCGCTTGCGCCGTGCCAGTGCTTCACGCCGGGTGGGATCCAGGCGATATCACCCTGATTCAGCGGTTCCGCCTCTTTCCCCCACTCCTGTAACCAGCCGCGCCCCTGCGTCACGATCAGCGTTTGTCCAAGAGGATGCGTATGCCAGGCGGTACGTGCGCCGGGTTCAAAGGTGACGGTCGCGCCGCCGACTTTTGCCGGTTCAGTCGCCTGGAAAGGTGCGTCAATGCGCACGCAGCCGGTAAACCAGGCCTCTGGCCCCTGAACAGAAGGTAACGAACCGCTACGGATAATTTTCATGATTAACTCCTCGTTTGCTGTTGCGTTAACAGTAGCGTAAAGCCATGGGGAGCATTAGAGTGCATAATCAGAAAGGAACCATGAATTCAATTCATAAATCGAGTAAACCGCCATGTTAAAAGACAACTTCAACGATCTGCTTTCCTTTATGGTCGTTGCCCGGGAGCGCAGCTTTACCCGCGCCGCGGCGCAGCTTGGGGTATCTCAGTCGGCACTCAGCCACGCAATGCGCAATCTGGAAGCGAGGCTGGAAGTCCGTCTGTTAACCCGCACCACCCGTAGCGTGGCCCCTACCGAGGCCGGCGAGCAACTCTTTATGCGCTTAAGCCCCCATCTGCTGGAGATCGAGCAGGAACTCACCGCGCTGCGTGATACCCGCGACAGACCTGCCGGGAATATTCGCCTTACCGCCGGGGAGCATGCCATGTCTGCGGTGCTGTGGCCTGTGCTTATACCCTTTATGGCGCAGTATCCTGACATCAACGTTGAAGTCACGGTGGACAATGGGCTGACTGATATTGTCGATGGCCGCTTTGACGCGGGGGTGCGTCTGGGTGAGCAGGTGGCGAAAGATATGATTGCCGTACGTATTGCGCCGGACATGCGCATGGCGGTCGTCGGGTCGGCAGAGTATTTGCAACGTTTCGGCGTACCGGAAACGCCGGAGCAGCTTGATCAGCACCGCTGCATTAATATGCGCCTGCCCACACGCGGCGGATTATATGCCTGGGAATTTGAACGGGACGGACGTGAGCTGCGCGTGCGGGTTGACGGCCAGCTGATCCTCAACAGCCTGCCGCAGCGCATCGATGCCGCCGAAAACGGTCTGGGGCTGGCGTACGTCCCGGAAGATGCGGTTCAGGACGCCCTTGCTGAGGGCCGGTTAGTGCGTGTGCTTGAAGCCTGGTGTCCGGTTTTTACGGGATACCATCTGTATTATCCGAGCCGCCGCCAGCACACGACCGCATTTGCATTACTCATTGCAGCCCTGCGGCATTCATAGTCTCTACCTATAGGTAACTATTAAGTAAACCTGATGATTAAATCACCATTCGCCGACCTTTTTGCCTAAAAAAACGCCACGATTCAGCGCGTTGTGATCCCCGTCTGCTCTGACCACACGATTTCCTTCGACGTGCATCACTTTCGGCACGGTTATATTTTGCGTCGCTTATCAATTGCGGGTAGGATGCCTCGCCATGTTTTGCCTTATCCATACACAGAATGACTGGAAAGGCAGCATGTGTCTGCGCAGAAGCAATCGTTTGTTTCGGCATCTGCCAGGCAGGACTATCACGTTAATGGTTCAGACAGGCAAACAGGTAACTCAATGAAAACAAGCAATAAAAGCGCAGCCGATCATCATGCTGCGAAACGTCGCTGGTTGAACTCTCATGAAGAGGGCTATCACAAGGCGATGGGCAACCGTCAGGTGCAGATGATCGCCATCGGCGGCGCTATCGGTACAGGTCTGTTTTTAGGTGCAGGCGCACGTCTGCAAATGGCTGGCCCCGCTCTCGCCCTGGTCTATCTGGTGTGCGGGATCTTCTCTTTCTTCATCCTTCGCGCCCTCGGCGAACTGGTACTCCACCGCCCTTCCAGCGGCAGCTTTGTCTCTTACGCCCGCGAGTTTCTTGGTGAAAAAGCCGCGTATGTCGCGGGCTGGATGTACTTCGTTAACTGGGCGATGACCGGTATCGTCGATATCACCGCCGTTGCGCTGTATATGCACTACTGGGGCGCGTTTGGTGATGTGCCGCAGTGGGTGTTCGCCCTCGGGGCGCTGGCAATTGTCGGGACCATGAACATGATCGGCGTGAAATGGTTTGCCGAAATGGAGTTCTGGTTCGCGCTGGTGAAGGTACTGGCCATTGTGATCTTCCTGGTGGTCGGGACCGTATTCCTCGGCACCGGTAAACCGCTGGACGGTAACGCAACCGGCTTCCACCTGATTACCGATAACGGTGGTTTCTTCCCGCACGGCCTGCTGCCAGCGCTGGTTCTGGTGCAGGGGGTAGTGTTCGCCTTTGCCTCCATCGAACTGGTCGGTACGGCGGCAGGTGAATGTAAAGATCCGCAGACGATGGTGCCAAAAGCCATCAACAGCGTGATCTGGCGTATCGGTCTGTTCTATGTGGGTTCCGTGGTGCTGCTGGTTCTGCTGCTGCCGTGGAATGCATACCAGGCGGGGCAAAGCCCGTTTGTGACCTTCTTCTCTAAGCTGGGCGTGCCGTACGTGGGCAGCATCATGAACATCGTGGTACTGACCGCCGCGCTCTCCAGCCTGAACTCCGGGCTCTATTCGACGGGTCGTATCCTGCGCTCCATGTCGATGGGAGGGTCTGCGCCGAAGTTTATGTCGAAGATGAGCAAGCAGCAGGTGCCTTACGCGGGTATTCTGGCCACGCTGGTGGTGTATATCTTTGGCGTGTTCCTGAACTATCTGGTGCCGTCTCAGGTGTTTGAGATCGTGCTGAACGTCGCTGCGCTGGGCATTATTGCCTCCTGGGCCTTTATCGTGGTGTGTCAGATGCGTCTGCGCAAAGCGATCAAAGAAGGAAAAGCGGCTGACGTCAGCTTCAAGCTGCCGGGCGCACCGGTAACCTCCTGGCTTACCCTGCTGTTCCTGCTGAGCGTGCTGGTGCTGATGGCCTTCGACTACCCGAACGGTACTTACACCATCGCCACAATTCCGCTGCTGGCGGTTCTGCTGATTGCTGGCTGGTTCGGCGTGCGTAAGCGCGTTCACGAGATCCACAGCACCGCGCCGCTTCATCACGACGATGAAAAGCACGACGCACCGCTGGTAGAAGAAACCTCGCGTTAATAAAAAAGCCGGATGGCGGCTTCGCCTTACCCGGCCTACATCTCATGGTTTTGTAGGCCCGGTAAGCGCAGCGCCACCGGGCAATTCCACCATCACAGCGCGATACGAATCACATCGTCAGGCTGGGTCGCTTCCTGCTGACGGGTTGATTTCTGTTTCACCGTCACGTACAGCGTTTTACCATCCGCAGACAGCGCCAGGCTGTTCGGGTAAACCGGGGTATCATAAGTTTTGGTCACTTTGTAGGTTTTGGCGTCAATCACACTCACCTTACCCGCCTCGCGGTGCGTCACATAGGCTTCGTTACGCGCCGGGTTAAACAGTACGGCCAGCGATGCTGGCGCGGCGATTTTCTGCATCACGCTGCCATCTTTCAGATTCACCACCAGCACTTCTGGCTGTTTTGAATCCGTCACAAACGCACGCTGGCCGGCAGTGTCCAGGCTCAGGTTCAGGTAGAAGTGCTCTTTTCCGTCATCCTGCACTTTTTTACGGCTGAGAATTTTGTTGGTTGCCGTATCAATGGTCACCAGCTCGCCGTCCGCATTGGTGGTATACAGGCGTTTTGCCTTCGCATCCAGCGCCAGCCCGGTGCTGAACGTGCCGGTGTTCGTGATGGTGTCCTTCAGCTTCAGCGTTGCGCCATCAACAACCCAGATCACGCTCTGCTTGCCGATGCCGGTAATGTACACCGTATTGGTCGTGTCATCGGCCACCAGCTGGCGCGGCTGAAGCGGCTTCACCGTGTCGCTACGCTTGCGATCGTCCAGCACCAGGCGCCCTTTCACCTCGCTCGTTTTGGCGTCAATCGCCGTCACGGCGCTGTTGACGGTGTTACCGAACCACAGCGTCTGGGTGGCGTTATCGATCGTGGCGCCAAACGGCTTGAGATCGTTATGAATCGCCTGCGTCACTTCCAGCGTGACCGGATCCAGACGATAGACCACGCCGCCCTTATCGGTTTTGCGGCTTTGTGACGTCGCAACCCACAGCGCGTTTTCCTGCTGGCTGACGGCCATTTCATACGCGCCCTTGCCGACCGCTTTGCGCAGCATCTCTTCAGCGGCATGAACCTGGAACGTACCGGCAAACAGTAAAGAGCCCAACAGCAGAGACCCACGCAGGCGCGGCGAGCACAGATGACGTAAAGACATAACAATTCCTTTTTAAATGAGGAGATTTACCGCTGACATCACTTCCGGTGGGCAAAGTCATCGCTTTGCCGCTATTTTAATGAGAATAGTAATCATTAATGAGTTGAATGTGGAGTATTTCTTTCCTTCAAAGCCTTACATTCACGAAATGTGCGGTTATAGTTTTCATAACATTTACAAAGGATTTAACATATATACACAGGTTCCAGTTGATTTGGTTCGAATTTTTCTTAACCGGTTTACTCCATGAAAATTATTACTGCCCGTAAGGCATCACTACCACTACTCTTCGTTCCCGTCATTTTTGGCCCGCTGAGTGCGATGGCCGCGGATGAACAGACCCTGATCGTCAGCGCCACGCCGCAAACCGTCTCCGAACTGGACACCCCTGCCGCAGTCAGCGTGGTGAGCGGCGAGGATATGCGACATGCCACACCGCGCATCAACCTTTCTGAAACCCTTGGGAGCGTACCAGGCCTGCAAATCCAGAACCGCCAGAACTATGCTCAGGATCTGCAACTTTCCGTTCGCGGATTCGGCGCGCGTTCAACCTTCGGCGTACGCGGGATCCGCATGTACGTGGACGGCATTCCGGCAACCATGCCCGACGGCCAGGGGCAGACGTCAAACATTGACCTCAACAGCATTGAGAGCGTCGACGTGCTGCGCGGCCCCTTCTCTGCCCTGTACGGCAATGCCTCCGGCGGCGTGATCAACATCAACACCCAGACCGGACAACAGCCAGCCACAATTGAAGCCAGCAGCTATTACGGCAGCTACGGCACCTGGCGTTACGGCATGAAGGCCACCGGTGCGGTGGGCGACGGGACTCAGGCGGGGGATGTGGACTATGCGGTATCCACCACCCGTTTCACCAACCATGGCTATCGTGACCACAGCGGCGCACGGAAAAACCTCGCCAATGCGAAGCTGGGCGTGCGCATTGATGATGTCAGCAAGCTAACGCTGATTTTTAACAGCGTGGACATGAAAGCCAACGATCCGGGCGGACTGAGCTATCAGGAATGGCAGAACAACCCGCGTCAGTCACCCCGTGGCGATCAGTACAACACGCGGAAAACCATTAAGCAGACCCAGGCCGGGCTCCGCTATGACCGTCAGCTGAGCGAACAGGACGACCTCAGCGTGATGATGTATGCCGGTGAGCGTGAAATGACCCAGTACCAGTCCATTCCGGCGTCCACTCAGCGTGACAATCCTGCCCATTCGGGCGGCGTAATTGATATGCAGCGCCACTATCAGGGTATTGATACCCGCTGGACCCACCGCGGCGAGCTGCTGGTGCCGGTAACGTTTACCACCGGCCTGAACTACGAAAATATGAGTGAAAATCGTCGCGGGTATGAAAACTTCGTGATGAACAACGGCGTGCCGGATTATGGCGTGAAGGGTAACAAACGCCGTGACGAACGTAACCTGATGTGGAACCTTGATCCCTACCTGCAAACCCAGTGGCAGCTCACGCAAAAGCTGTCCGTTGAGGCGGGCGTGCGTTACAGCTCCGTCTGGTTTGACTCCAACGATCATTACATTACCCCGCAAAACGGTGATGACAGCGGTGACGCCAGCTACCATAAATGGCTCCCGGCAGGTGCGGTGAAATACGCCGTGACCGACGCCTGGAACCTGTATGCCGCGGCGGGACGGGGATTCGAGACCCCGACCATCAACGAACTCTCCTACCGTCCTGATGGCAAAGGCGGCCTCAATATTAACCTGCAACCGTCAACCAACAACACCTATGAGATTGGCAGCAAAACCCGTATCGGCAATGGCATCCTGACGGCGGCGCTGTTTCGCACGGATACCGACAACGAGATTGTGGTGGACGAAAACAAAGATGGTCGCACGACCTATAAAAATGCGGGGAAAACGCGCCGTCAGGGTGTGGAAATTGCGCTCGACCAGCAGTTTGCCGAGAACTGGAAGCTGAAAATGGCGTGGACCTATCTCGATGCGACCTACCGTACCAACGTCTGTAGCAATGCAGACTGTAGCGGCAACCGGATGCCGGGTATCGCCCGTAACATGGGGTATGCGTCGTTTGGCTGGGAGCCTGAGGAAGGCTGGTACGCGGGGGCAGATGCCCGCTACATGAGCGACGTGATGGCAAACGACACCAATACCGCCAAAGCGCCCTCTTATACCGTGGTCGGTCTGAATACCGGGTATAAACTCAATTACGGCAAATGGGGAATGGACATCTTTGGTCGCGTCGATAACCTCTTTGATAAAGAGTACGTCGGTTCAGAGATAGTTAACGCTGGCTACAATCGCTATTACGAACCCGCCCCTGGCCGTAACTATGGCGTGGGCCTGTCAGTCTCTTATCGCTTTGAGTAAAACATTCTCCGGCAGCGCACGTTGCCGGTAAAAAATAACATCATTCCCGGTAGCCTTAAGCGCCGGGAATATACTCAGGGAAGTTTAAAACGAATAAAAAAATAAGTGCGCCAGTGCGATCCTTAACTGTAGTATTGCCGTTGCAGGAGGATATTGGCTTCATCAATGGCGCGGTCGATCGCTTCCCGACTGGCCGTCACGTCCCTTTGCTCAAGCGCAGAAAGCAGATCGGCATAATGATAGGTCGTTGCAGGGATATCTTTCATCTCTTCGTGCAGGTAGTTGATACACGGACCAATCCGTACCCAAAGCTGCTCAATCAGCGAGTTCAGGGTCGGCATTTCGGCATACTGATAGAGCGTAAACCGGAACACGCGGTTGGCATGGATCGCCTTCTGCACGTCACCCTGATGCATGGCGGTGCTGAAGTTATCTGACAGCGCGCGTAATGTATCCAGTTTGGTTTCGGTCATATTCTGACACGCCGCCGCAACGGCCATTGGCTCAAGCTGTTTTCGGATGGCGTTAATTTCGTTATAACGCTCCAGCGTAACCTCCGGCACTAAAAACGCCTGAGCAGGCGTGGCCTGTAATGCGCCTGCCGACACCAGGCGCAGCAGGGCTTCGCGCACCGGTGTAATGCTGGTGCCTAATTTATCGGCAATCTCTTTCGTGATGAGTCGAGCCCCAGGTTTTAATGAGCCCGTAATTAACGCCCCCTTTAAACTGTTCTCAACTTGCATCGTCAGACTGATTCTTTGTGCTTTTTCCAGATTTTCCAAATCAAGCATGTTTAATTCCCGTAGCCAAAACAAAATGCCATTTTCAGCGACTGTTTAAAAAAACATCGCCGGTTTGATATATCCTGTATCGTCATGCCTGGTATGAAGGGCGCGCGTTAAAATAAAATTTGTTCAGTTAATATTACGTTTACCACTACTGGCTCAGCTGGGCCGATGGCGCGCAATGCTTATGGATTAATTAAAGACAATATATCGTATCTTCACAAATAATTATGGCGGACTTTGCCCGCCATAACCGATGCTCTGTTTAGTCCGCCGCCACGCGGATCACGACCTTGCCGAAGTTTTTCCCTTCCAGCAGCCCAATCAGCGCCTCTGGCGCCGCGTCCAGCCCTTCGGTGACCTGCTCGCGATAGTGAATTTTGCCTTCCTGCACCCAGCGACCCATTTCCTGCTGGAACTCGTCGATACGATGACCATAGTCCTGAGCGATGATAAAGCCCTGCATGCGGATGCGTTTTTTCAGGATGGTCCCCATCAGTAGCGGCAAGCGATCCGGACCCTCCGGCAGGTTGGTCGCGTTGTAGCCGCTGACCAGTCCGCAAACCGGGACGCGCGCGGAGGTATTTAGGAGCGGCAGCACGGCGTCAAAGACTTTACCGCCGACGTTTTCATAATACACGTCAATGCCCTGCGGGCAGGCTTTCGCCAGCTGTTCGGCAAAATCATCCGCATGGTGATCCAGACAGGCGTCGAAACCGAGCACGTCGACCGCATGACGGCATTTCTCCTCCCCGCCAGCCACGCCGATGACCCGGCACCCTTTGATTTTACCGATCTGCCCCACCGTTGCGCCGACCGGCCCCGTGGCTGCGGCCACGACAAGCGTTTCCCCCGCCTGAGGCTGGCCGATATCAAGCAGCCCCATATACGCGGTAAAGCCCGGCATCCCCAGCACGCCGAGTGCCCATGAAGGGTGCGACGGGTTTTCGCCCAGCCTGACCAGCCCTTTCCCGTCGGAAAGTTCATACTCCTGCCAGCCGCTGTAGCCCAGAACCCACTCGCCCTCTTTATAATCCGGATGGCGGGAGGTCTCGACGCGGCTTACCGTGCCGCCCACCATCACCGCGCCAATCTCGACAGGAGGTGAATAGGACGGCGCATCGCTCATACGGCCCCGCATGTACGGATCAAGCGAGAGCCATACGGTGCGTAATAACACCTGCCCCTCTGCGGGCGTGGGGATCGGCTGCTCTTCCAGGCGGAAATTTTCGGCAACCGGTGCGCCGTGTGGACGAGAAGCCAGTACCCAGCGTCGGTTTTGCGTAGTTGATTGACTCATTCATCGCTCCTTAGTGCTGAAAATGTCATTCAAGTCTGGCACGTTATCCTGCGGATCGCCTTTGCATTATGAGCCGGACTGATTAAGCCGCACGACCAGATACAGGCACGATTCATCCGTTTCGTTGATAAACCGGCAGTCGTTCGGCGGCCCGAGTTCCAGACAATCTCCGGCCTTCATTTCATGGCGGGTATCCCCCTCCAGAAAGACCAGTTCACCTGCCTGCAACCAGATCAGCTGTCGCGCCAGCGCATAAGAGGAGGCGGGCATCGGCACATCGCTGCCTGCGGGCAGTTCCACCTGGACGAGGTCGATAGGCATATCGCTGCGCGGCGACACATGGCGACGCAAATAGTGGCTTTGCGGATCGCGCCAGACGGGCTGGTTCGCCAGACGTAACAGTTTGCCCTCCTGCATTTCCGCGCGCGCAATGAGCGTAGACATGCTAATACCGAAGGCACCGGATAACCGGGCAAGCAGCGTCGCCGTTGGGCTACTGTCACCCCGCTCAATCTTATGGATCATGGCGCGTGAGATACCTGCCCGTTCGGCCAGTTCGCTTAATGACCAGCCCCGCGACTCGCGTTCAAGGCGTATACGGGCGCTAATGCGTTGATTCATATTGTCTGTCATTGTGTTCATGACGTCATACTATAGTGTACGGATGGTTTTTCGGGGCAGTTTTGTGACAAAAAATAGGGATTTTGTCGTAGCGATGCAATACAAGAACTGTGTAATATTGTGAGTAAATCGTACTACTATAGTGAACAACACAGCCAGAGGTTAACCATGATTGTTCGTCATGCCTGTAAAGAAGATTGTGCCGCTATCGGTGAAATTTATAACCATGCGGTGCTGCACACCGCCGCCATCTGGAACGATACAACTGTCGACACCGATAACCGTATTGCATGGTTTGAGGCGCGTACGCTGTTGGGTTATCCGGTGCTGGTCAGTGAAGAAGAAGGTGTTGTGACGGGATACGCCTCATTTGGCGACTGGCGAGCGTTCGACGGTTTTCGCCATACGGTGGAGCACTCGGTTTACGTTCATCCCGATCACCAGGGCAAAGGCATTGGTCGACTGCTAATGACGGAATTAATCAAGGAAGCCCGCCAGATTGGTAAACATGTGATGGTTGCCGGTATTGAGGCGCAGAATCGGGCGTCGATTCATCTGCATGAAACCCTGGGCTTTATTACCACCGGAAATATGCCGCAGGTGGGAACCAAATTCGGTCGCTGGCTGGATTTAACCTTTATGCAACTCCAGCTCGATGAGCGCAGCGATCCGGATGCTCTGCCATGAATCAATCGTTGACGTTAGCGTTTCTGGTGGCCGCCGGGATTGGGCTGGTGGTGCAAAACACCCTGATGGTGCGCATTACGCAATCCTCTTCCACCATTCTTATCGCCATGCTGCTGAACTCGCTGGTGGGGATTGTGCTGTTTGTCAGCATTTTGCTGGTGAAAAATGGCCTGGCGGGGTTTAGCGAACTGGCATCAACGGTGCGCTGGTGGACATTAGTCCCCGGCCTGCTGGGGTCATTTTTTGTCTTTGCCAGTATTAGCGGGTATCAGAATGTGGGCGCGGCAACGACCATTGCCGTGCTGGTGGCAAGCCAGCTGATTGGCGGCCTGGTGATGGACATCCTCAAGAGCAACGGCGTCCCCCTGCGCGCGCTGGTTGGCCCGGTCTGCGGCGCAGTGATGCTGGTGGTCGGCGCCTGGCTGGTGGCACGGCGCCAGTTTTAACCCTTACAGAATAGTCCCACCCTGCGTGAGATGGGCATGGCGCGCCTCCGCCTCTTCTTTATGCTGCTTACCATGATGCGCAATCGCGGTACGCAGGCGCTGCTGCTGGGTATAGCGATCTTCACGACTGAGGTCTGCATCATCGCTTAATTCGATCAGCAGTTCGTTCATGTGGGTAATTACGCTCTCTTCGATGGCAGCATCGACGCGGGCGATAACATCGTTTAAATGTGACATTGTCACTCCTTTTCACGTGCCTGGCGGCGCTATGCTTACCGGGCCTACGGGTGGTAACTGTAGGCCGGGAAAGGTGTAGCCGCCGCCCGGCAAGAATACGATCAGTTCAGCTTCGCTTTCGAGAAGTCACTGCCCATCAGACTCACGCTGTACCCGGTCACATTGCTGCGGGTCGCGTAGAACGTTTTGCCGTTAGCTAACGCAATCCACGGCGCCTGCTGGTAGAAAATCTCCTGTGCCTGGCCATACAGCTTCGCACGTTCGTCCGGTTGCTGGTCAGTTTGGCCTTTTGCACCAGTTCATCATACCCCTTATCACACCAGCGCGCGGCGTTAGATCCGGTTTTGATGCTGTTACAACCCAGCAGCACATCGGCGAAGTTGTCCGGATCGCCGTTATCAGACATCCAGCCGAACAGCGCGGAATCATGCTCGCCTTTACGCATGCCGGAGAGATATTCCCCCCACTCGTAAGAGACGATTTTCGCCTTAACGCCCACTTTCGCCCAGTCAGCCTGGATCATCTCCGCAATGCGTCGCGAGTTCGGGTTGTACGGACGCTGAACCGGCATGGACCAGAGGGTCACTTCCGCGCCCTTCTCCAGACCCGCCTGCTTCAGCAGCGCTTTCGCTTTTTCCGGATCGTAGCCGTAATCCTTCAGGTCTTTATTAAAGCCGAGCATGTTCGGCGGGATCGGCGATTTAGCGACCGTACCAGACCCCATAAAGACCGCGTTCACAATGGCCTTTTTGTCAGTCGCGTAATTCAGCGCCTGGCGCACCAGCACGTTATCAAACGGTTTTTTCTCCGTGTTAAACGCCAGGTACCCCACGTTCAGCGCATCCACCGAGTGCAGGGTCAGGTCTTTGTTTTTCTTGATCGCTTCAAACTGCACTGGCGACGGCGCAGGAATGATCTGACACTCGTTCGTTTGCAGCTTCGCCAGACGCGTCTCAACGTTTGGCGTGATGGAGAAGATCAGGTGTTTGGTCGGCACCTCACCGTCCCAGTAGTTCGGATTGGCGACGTAGCGGATCAGCGAATCCACCTTGTACTGCTGAAGCACATAGGGTCCGGTGCCGATTGGCCAGGTGTCCACATTTTCAGGTGTCCCCTTTTTCAGCATCGCGTCCGCGTACTCGGCAGAGAGGATCGAGGCGAAGTCCATTCCCCAGTCGGCCAGGAACGCCGCGTTGGGTTCGCTCAGCGTGAACTGAACGTGATAATCGTCGATTTTTTTCACATCCTGAATGAGCTTGTCGAGGCCCACGTCATTAAAGTATTCGTAATTGCCCTGGGAAACATTGTGATAGGGATGCTTAGGGTCTTTCTGACGCATAACGGAGAAAGTAACGTCATCAGCGTTAAAATCACGGGTCGGTTTGAAGTATTTATTGCTGTTGAATTTCACCCCTTTACGCAGGGTAAACGTGTATGTTTTGCCGTCTGGCGAAATGGTCCACGACTCGGCCAGAGAAGGCACCGGCGTGTTTTTTACCGGGTCGAAGTTAATCAGACGGTTATACAGCGTTTGCGAGCTGGCGACAAACGAGGGGCCAGAGCTGGCGATCTGCGGGTTAAACGACTCCGGCGATGCCTCGGAGCAGTAGATAATGGTGTCTTTGTTTGCCGCCCATGCGGCGCTTGCCGGTAGCAGCGCGCTCAGCGCGAGGGCGAGCACGGTTTTCCCTGTAGACATGGTTATTACCCTTTCGGTTTTATTATAGTGAACAGTAATAACAGCACAGACGTTTTGGCCTGACAAATAACGAATCACTATCAGGTTATTCTAAAGCCGTACATTCGCTGGTTTTAGCATCACCCCGCAGAAACCGATTTGCCTTAAGGTTCATTATTCGTCAAGCACAACCGTCACGATCAATGCCGCAAGAAATCATCCCTTTTGTCGTCTCCTCCGCCGTTTGCTTGCTTACCTGTTTCGTTACATTAATGGCGTGAAGAAGTCTACAGGACCAAATCGTGGCAAAAACACTTTTACGCAGCGGTAATCTGGATGATTTTCAGGCCGTTGGCGGCGGCGGACAGGCCGTTTTTGAATCAGCGCTGCAAATCCGCGAAGCGCTTCGGTTGCGCAAACAGCAGGCTATCGTCGATTGCCTGGCCATTCCTCAGGTCAACGACGGCGGCGATCGCGTTGACTGGTACTCCCCGGTTGAGGGAACCGTCTCCAGCTGGAAGGCGGCGGATGAAGATGATCGTTATCGCGCCCTGCGCTATCTGGAAAACACGCTCGCCAGCGTGGAGTCGCTGAGTAAAAAATGCCTTCAGTCACCGAAAACGGCGCAGCAACTGTTTGGCTCTCTGCTCTCAAAAGCCTTTCAGTATCCCGGTGAAAACTTTGTTTTCCTGGTGGATGGCAAGCCGGTGATCTGCTTCTGGGGTTTCGTCAACCTTAACGAAAACGCGCGCGACGACGTGCTGGACTGCCTGCGCGAATCGTTGGTCCCTGAACCTGAGCCAGT
Source organism: Enterobacter cloacae complex sp. 6730903 (assembly GCF_048283985.1). Lineage (NCBI taxonomy): Bacteria > Pseudomonadati > Pseudomonadota > Gammaproteobacteria > Enterobacterales > Enterobacteriaceae > Enterobacter > Enterobacter cloacae complex sp. 6730903. The sequence continues at coordinate 124,404 of NZ_JBLVXX010000010.1, forward strand.
GGTGATTAACGAGCCTGAACCTGAACCGGAGTCAGAACCGGCCCCGGTGGTGACTTTTGCGCAGGCCGACGCGCCGCTTATCACGCCTGTGACTACCGTCCGTATCACCGACGATGAACTGTATAAGCCAGAGCCGGTGCGCATAAACGCCGCGCCGCCAGAGCCCGCACCGGCGGCCATACAGAAAAAACGTCGCTCCCCCCTGTGGTTGCTGCCGGTTGCCGCCGTCATTATTGCAGCCATCGCCACCCCGCTGCTCTGGCCAAAACAGGCCCCGATCGCAGCGCCTGTTGCCACACCAGCGCGAGCGCCTGTCGCCATTGCTCCGGCCCCCATAAAGTCGGTTGAGCCGCTTGAGCTGAAACTCCCGCTGCACCAGGCCGAAGTGGTAGAGCCGAAGGTGAAAACGCCTGCCCCGGCAGCCGAACCGGTGGTCATTACCGCGATACCGAAAGATGCGATGGTGATGGAGGCAAACCAGGTCAAAGCGGGGTTAACGCGCTTCCTGAACGGCACCTGGCGCGCTTTTCTCGATGTGCAGGATCCGCTCACCGGCAAACCGCCGTCGCTGCGCTACCAGATCCAGAACAATAAAGGTTTCGCCCGGGTCGTGCATGGCGACAACATTGTCTGCCGGGTAGACGTCTTTTCCGGATTACACAGCAACGGCGAGCTGTTGATCAAAACGCGCGGAAACGCGCGTTGCACCGACGGTTCACGCTATCCGATGCCGGAAGTGACCTGTAAGGCGGGTGCCAGCGACGTGGCGGAATGCACCGCACGTTACGATGCCAGCACCGTCGTTCCTCTGACGTTCAAGAAAGCAGGTGTCTGATCCTATGCTGGTTAATCTTTGCGACTATAAACAGAGCGTGACGCTGATTGCTAACAGCGGCGTGCAGTTTCTCGATTTTGGCCTGACTCCGCAGGACACCGCCAGCAACGGGCGTTTCGTGCGTAAAACGGCAAATGGCCCGCTGCTGCGCCTGGATTTTGACCTGGTTAACGGCCGGTACACGCTGCCTGCCACCGATGGCGGGCAGCCGGAAGTGGTCAAGCCTGAAAGCACCATTCCACTGCATGACTCCCTGACTGTGCTGGACGGCGTCTGGCTGCCGCTCCCTTTCCTGCGCTTTAACCCGCCGCGGACGTTTGTTGAAGGCCCGGATAACTGGGCGCGCGTCCAGGTACGAAAGCTTTCCACCCCCGACGCGGCTGGCAATACGCACCGGGTCACCGTCGCGCTCGACAGCCAGATTGCAGAGCATGCGACGTCTGCCCTGTCGCCGGTTGAAAACGATATCCTGAACGGCACGCGTTTCGCGCTCGCCTGGCGCGACAGTGAGGTTGAAAGTTTCCTCGACCAGACCTGGATTGACGGCTGGCTGCGCGAAGCCTTCACGCAGTTTGCTGACGGGGTTGAAAAACGCTCCGAGCGCGAGCTGCATCAGGCCATGCGCAGCTTTGAATATCAGGCGCACTGGCTCAACCTGCTCTCCATGCTCGGTGAACAACTCACCGTGCCGGAAGTAAAGTTTGTCACCCATACCCTGAGCACCCCTGCCATTCCTGTCGATCTGATCCTTGACGTAGGCAACACCCATACCTGCGGCGTGATTATTGAAGATCATGGTGATGCCAACGACGGCCTGCGCCAGACGGCTGAACTTCAGGTACGATCGCTGAGTGAGCCGCAGTTCCTGAATGAACCGCTGTTTACCAGCCGTCTTGAATTTTCCGAAGCGCGTTTTGGCAAGCAGCACTTCTCGGTGGAAAGCGGCCGGGAGGATGCATTCGTCTGGCCGTCGATTGTCCGCGTGGGTGATGAAGCGCGTAAGCTGGCGATGCAGCGTCTGGGCACGGAAGGCAACAGCGGCATCTCCAGCCCGCGTCGCTATCTGTGGGACGAGACGCCGGTGGTGCAGGACTGGCGCTTTAGCCAGATGAACAGCAAAACTCAGCGCGAACCGCTGGCAACCGCGTTTCCGCTGATGAACCTGATGAACGACGACGGGGAACCGCTCTTTACGCTGCCGCAGGATGAACGCCTGCCGGTATTCTCTCCGCAGTACAGCCGCAGCACCCTGATGACGCACATGCTCTGCGAGCTGCTGGCTCAGGCGCTTGGCCAGATTAACAGCGTGGCCACCCGCCTGCGGCTCGGCTTCCCGGCCTCTCCCCGCCAGCTGCGGACGCTGATCCTCACCCTGCCTTCGGCGATGCCGAAACAGGAGCGCGAGATTTTCCGTCGCCGCATGTTCGAAGCCATCGCCATCGTCTGGAAAGCGATGGGCTGGCACCCGCAGGATGAAGACTTTGCCAGCCGCAAGCAGCAGGAAAAAAGCGTGGTGCCGGTTCCTGAGATCCAGATGGAGTGGGACGAGGCCAGCTGCGGCCAGCTGGTGTGGCTGTATAACGAAGCCATTTCCCATTTCGGCGGCCAGACCGAGGCCTTTTTCGCCTCCCTCGCCCGTCCGGATCGCGCGCCTGAGCCTGGCGTCCAGCCGGGGCGTGCGCTGCGCGTGGCCTCGATTGATATCGGCGGCGGCACGACGGATATGGCTATCACGCACTATCAGTTAGATGATGGTTCCGGCAATAACGTCAAAATCACCCCGCAGCTGCTGTTCCGCGAAGGGTTTAAGGTCGCTGGCGATGATACGCTGCTGGACGTGATCCAGCGCTACGTTCTGCCCGCCCTGCAAACCCAGCTTCAGAAATCCGGCATAGCCGATGCTTCCCAGCTGATGGCATCCCTGTTCGGCGACTCCGGGCGGATCGATACCCAGGCGGTCCTGCGCCAGCAGACGGCGCTTCAGCTCTTTATGCCGATCGGTCACGCGATCCTGGCGGCGTGGGAATCGAGCGATGTTGACGATCCGCTGGCCGGGCTGCACGCCACCTTTGGCGATCTGCTTGCGCAAAAACCGACGCGCAACGTGATGAATTATCTCCAGCAGGCGTTCGATCATGCTTTGCCTGCTGGCTCAGAACACTTTGATCTGTTCAGCGTACCGCTGCACGTCAGTTTCCGGGAGATGCGGGACGCGATGCTGGCGGGTCAGTTCACGCTGGCCGCTCCGCTTCATGCGGTATGTGAGGCGATCTCTCACTACAGCTGCGATATTCTGCTGATCACCGGACGGCCAGGCTGTCTGCCGGGCGTTCAGGCCCTGATTCGCCACCTGCAACCGGTGCCCGTCAACCGCATCGTCTGGCTGGATAAATACCAGGTTCATGAATGGTATCCGTTCAGCCAGCAGGGACGGATCGGCAACCCGAAATCCACCGCTGCGGTGGGAGCGATGCTTTGTAGCCTGGCGCTGGATCTTCGTCTGCCGCGCTTTAACTTTAAAGCAGCGGATATTGGCGCGTACTCTACGGTGCGCTATCTGGGCGTGCTGGATAACACGATCAATACCCTGCGGGACGAGAACGTCTGGTATCATGATATCGACCTCGATAAACCCGGCGCGAAACTGGACGCCCGTCTGCACTTCCCGCTGCGCGGCAACGTTACGCTCGGCTTCCGGCAGCTGGCCAATGCCCGCTGGCCCGCGACGCCGCTCTATACCCTGAGCATCAACTCAGCCGAACTGGCGAAAGCCATTGCGGGCGACGGCGTACTGAACGTGCGCCTGAAGCTGCGTGGCGGCACTAAGCAGGAAGGCCCGGAATCTTTCGAGCTGAGTGATGCCTGGCTACAGGACGGCACGCCCGTGCCGCCGGATGCCCTGACCTTTAAACTGAATACTCTGGCCGATCGCCGACACAGCGGCAGCCACTACTGGATCGACAGCGGGAGCGTATACCTCAAATGACTGCGACGACTGCCACCACTCAGGCCTTAATCGGGTGGATCAACGAGACGCGACAGCACGCCCCGATGCTGGATAACGAAGCCGACGCCCTGCTTGCCCGCCTTAACGCAGTAAGCGCGCGTGAAGAGGCGCTCGATCGCGCCCTTGTCAGCCAGGGCAGCATCGGCTTATACGGCCACTCGCAGGCCGCAAAAGCGCACCTGCTGGCTGCCCTGTGCGGCAGCGGCGACGAACGGCTGAACGTTACGCCGGGTCAACGCACGTTTGATTACTTCTCGCATATTAACCCCGGGCATGCACCGACCAACATGGCCGTGCGTTTCAGCAGAGCGTCCCGCGAGGTCGCAGACGACGCGTTTCCCCTGCGCCTGCGCCTTGTAACGGAGGCCGAGCTGGTGCAGCTGTTTATCGCGCGCACCACGCTGGATCCGCAGATCCGCGCGGTGGATAAATCGGTAATTGAAGCCCGGCTTGAGAAGTGGCGGGCGCTGCGTCAACCGCAGAGCGTGCCGGGAATGACGGCGCGGGAAGTCGCGACCATTGCCCGGTTCTGGCAAAGCGTAGTACCCGGCGCTAAGCAGCATATTGATGATGCCCTGTGGCATCAGTTTGCCCTGCTGGTTCCGTCGCTTGATCTCAGCACCCGCGCCAGCGTCTGGTCTCTGCTGTGGGGTGAGCAGCAGGAGTTAACCCAGCAGTGGCTTAAATTCGCCCAGGTGCTGCATCAAACCAGCCATGCCAGCGCGCTTGCGGCGCCGTTGAGTCTGCTGGTGGACAGCTTTGGTCTGCCGTGTGAAGGTTTCCTTACTCACGGGGCGTTTACCGTGCCGGAAGCACAGGAAACACTGCTTCATCCGGTAAAAAACGGCGAGCTGCTTAACGCCATTAGCCTGCCCGTCGATGTACTGACATCTCTGACCCGAGAAGTGGTGCTGCCCGTTGAGAACTGCGTACTGGATAACGTTGACGTCATTGATATCCCTGCCATTTCTGAGGAAAACACGCCGCTGATGATGCAGGCAAAATGCCTGTGGTTGCTGGAACATTATCGTCAGCACATTCAGCCGGATGTCCTGGTTATCTGCAATGCCACGGCGCACCACCAGCAGACCGCGAAAACGGCCAGGCTCCTGCAAAACTGGGTCAAAGAGACGCAGCCGGTTGAAGAATCCGCGTTGCCAGGGCTGGTCTGGGCCATTACCCCTCATGATGCGCGGTTTACCACAAAGCAGAATCTGGACGAAGCGGTGCAGCAATTGCTGGGCCAGCCGGGTCTGCGCTGGGGCACGCTTCAGGCGCTCGATACCCACAGCATGCAGCGGGTGATTGAGTGGCTGTCGCAGGCTACCCTGCCAGCACAGCGCCAGAAGCGTCTCCGCGCGCTGAAAAGGCTGTTACAAGAGTCTCTGTCGACGCTGATGCGCCCATATGTCGCGCCTCTTACTCAGGAGCCAGGCGCAGGGCGGGCAATGGCCGAAAAAATGGTCCGAACGCTGCAAGGCAGTGCCGCTCGTCATGGTGAACTGCTTGAGGGACTTCTTCCGCCGTTAAACGCGTTTGAGACGCTGCTGACCGTTCACCAGCCTCGTGAGGAACAGGTCAACGGCCTGTTTAACGATGTTATCGATCTGTTTGCGGAAGAGACGCAGGAAAATCCAGGCGCGTTGCAGACCAAAGACAAGGCGCGGCTGGCCCATAACGTGTGGGTTAACCATCTTCGTCAGTGGAGTCGCAACGACGCGGCGGCTGCCCGTCTGGGCCTGGACGCAGAGGTACTACAGCAGATTGCGGATGTTCTGATCGTTACCAGCTACCGGCTGGATCTGCCGCTGCAACTGCAACGCATTGCAGAAAAAGATAAAAGCAGTGCCGCGCAGTTGCATGCCGCGACAGGCAATTTCATTAGCTGGCTTGGCTATGAACTGACGCCCGTCGCTGAACGGCCTGCAAGCCGGATCCGCAAAGGTCAGCCAATTTTTGTGACGCCCGTTGTGAGCAGCGCTTCACCCCGTCTTACCCGGCTTGGCGAGCAGCCTGTCCATGCGGCAACAGCCTATGTTTATGACTGGCTGGTTGCGCTCTACACCCGCGCGATTGAGAACGTGGATTATCAGTGCCCGTATGACGTTCAGCCTGCTGCGCGGAAAGCCTTGTCTGCCTTGCTGTCTTAATCATTGCAGCCCGCAGCAATGCGGGCTACCCCTTCATGAGCCGTTTATGAAGCCAGATAAAGTCTGAGCCAACGCTGACGGGTTTTCCCAGGACATTGAATGGCCCGCATCAGGGATAATTTTTACAGCAACGCCGTTTTGTTGCAGACGATTAAAATCGTCATCAGGCAGGGAGCGCTCACCAAAGACTAACATTACCGGGCAGCGCAATGACAAGAACAGGTGTTCCCAGTCAGGTTTAACGCCCTCGACCAGGCTTGTTGCGCCGCGCCAGACGGCCCGGGGAGCATTGCTTTGAAGGCTTCCAGCCCACGGCGACGTTTCCGCCCGAAGCATGTCATCATAGCCCTGAGCCAGAAAATGTTGTTCCGTTTGGGCCGCAATTGCTCGGCTGAACATCCCGCCACCCGCATGAAAATTGGGTTCAGACACTATCAGGCCCTTAACGCGCGACGTTAACAGTGCTGCCGTTTCGATCGCGATACTCCCCCCCATGCTATGACCATACAGCCAGAGACTATCCAGGCCGAGATGGTTTAACAGTTCAACCACCACCTGCGCCTGTTCGCTCGTGCGATAACGGTAGTTGTCAGGTTTGTCACTGTAACCGCTACCGGGAAGATCGATCAGAATGGCTCTGCGCCCCCCGAAACGGGTATCACAGACAATACGAGGATATTCATACGACGATGCACAGCCCAACCCGTGGATAAACACAACCGGGTCACCGAAACCGGGAAGATCCTGCCAGCGCACAGTGCAGCCTGCATGCTGCGAATAGAAACTGTTCATAAGCACTCCATGTAGGACAGACTGTATATTTATACAGCCTGAATGTATGGAATGCTATGTCTGGATGCCGATTCTGGAAGCGTGCTTCAGAAAAGAGAGATCAACAGGGCAACAGGAAAGCTCATCGGCCAGGTGGAACCCACCAGGAATGCGCTCAACAGGCGAATACGTTTACGATCTTTAGACAGGAACCAGGTGATTAATGCGCAGATGGAGGCCATGATTGCGTAGAACACCAACATCTTTTGATACAACGTCATTCTGTTTACCTGAGCCGAAAAATAACCGCACGCAATATGCGTCATATGTTGACACAGATCAAGTTTTTTCGTTACATCATAACCACTTAAATACTAAGGATAATAACAACTGAGTATCTTGTGTAACAACGCCGGGTAAAGCAAAACGGTTATTATTGATAAGGTGCATATTAAATGCACTTTTTGATAAATCCATCCCCGCAGAAAGCAGTTTAATAACAGCAGGCTTTTAAGGGAGGAAACATGCTACGCATTCCGCAGAGTTGCATTCACACCCGTTCCACGCCTTTCTGGAACAAAGAAACGGCCCCCGCCGGCATTTTTAAACGTCACCTGGATACGGGCACGCGTCCGGGCGTTTACCCTCGCCTGTCGGTGATGCGTGGCGCAGTGCGTTATCTGGGCTATGCTGATGAATTCACACCTGAGCCTGACAGCGAGCTCGTCATTGAAGCGGGTCGTTTCGGCGTTTTCCCGCCAGAGAGATGGCACCACATTGAGGTGATGACCGACGACACCCTGTTCAATATTGAATTCTTTGTTGAACCTGAGGTGCTTAAATCCCTTTAAGCACCCGCCAACATGAAGGAAACTATGATGTTACGTATTCCTGAAAACTTTGTTCATACCCGCTCGACGCCGTTCTGGAATAAAGAGACCGCCCCAAAAGCGCTTTTTACCCATCACAACACCAAAGCCGGCGTGTACGGTCGGTTGTCCGTCATGCAGGGTGCGGTGCGTTACTTTGGCTTTGCCGATGGCGACGCCACCGAGCCCGATCTGGAAGTGGTTATTGAGGCCGGTTCTTTTGGCATCTCCCCACCGCAAAAATGGCACCGCATTGAGCTACTGACCGACGACACCTATTTTAATATCGACTTTTTCGCGGATCCTGCCGTCACGCTCAGCGGTGCGGGCATCGGTAAAGTGGTCAACACGCATAAGGAGTAAATAATGGGTAAGGCTACCTATACCGTGACCGTCACCAACAACAGCAACGGCGTGTCGGTGGATTATGAGACAGAAGCGCCAATGGAGCTGTTGATCCCGGACGTCGCGGCAGATGTCGTGAAGGATCTGGTGAACACCGTTCGCGCCTACGATACGGAAAATGAACACGAGGTCTGTGGCTGGTAAGCTGAATCGCCCGGCACTGCGCCGGGCATGTGAGTTTAGTGTTTGATCATTACATGCCGGACTACCGTGTAATCCTCAAGTCCGTAGACCGACATATCTTTGCCATAACCGGATAACTTCATCCCGCCGTGCGGCATTTCGCTTACCAGCATAAAATGGGTATTGACCCAGGTGCAGCCATACTGCAACCGCGCGCTGAGTCGATGGGCGCGTCCGACGTCTTTTGTCCAGACGGACGAGGCCAGGCCGTATTGCGAATCGTTGGCCCAGTTTAGCACCTGCGCTTCATTCTCAAATTCTGTCACGCTGACTACCGGGCCAAACACTTCGCGCTGGACGATCGCATCTTCATGCTTCGCCCCGGCCAGCAGCGTTGGCTGGAAGTAATATCCTGCCCCCTCTTTTTTACTGCCACCGGTGACGACGCGGATATGTCCTAGGGCTTTGGCTTCATCCACGGCAGCACAAACGCGGGAAAGATGCGCTGCGGAGCTGAGCGGGCCCAGCTCCGTTGACGCATCGTCCGGCGCGCCCATTTTCAGGCTGGCAACGGCTGCGCCCAGCTTTTCGACCAGCGCGGGGTAAATCCCCTTCTGGGCATAGATACGACAGGCTGCGGTACAATCCTGACCAGCATTGTAGAAACCAAACGTACGCACGCCTTCAACCACGGCATCCAAATCTGCATCGTCAAAGACAATGACCGGGGCTTTTCCGCCCAATTCCATATGGGTACGTTTCACTGAAGATGCGGTATGCCCGATAATATGTTCTCCGGTGGCAATAGAGCCAGTGAGAGAAACCATACGGACTTTTTCGTGACCGGTCAGCGGATCTCCTACGGTTTTTCCGCGACCAAACAGCACGTTCAGCACACCTGGCGGGAAGATATCTTTCGCCAGTTCCGCCAGCTTCAGCGCCGTCAACGGGGTGATTTCAGACGGCTTGATGACGACACAGTTTCCCGCCGCCAGCGCGGGTGCCAGCTTCCACGCCGCCATCATCAGAGGATAGTTCCAGGGGGCAATAGAGGCGACAACGCCAACCGGGTCGCGGCGGATCATCGAGGTATGTCCTTCGAGGTATTCTCCGGCAGCCAGCCCGTTCAGGCAGCGGGCTGCCCCGGCAAAGAAGCGAAACACATCGACCACGGACGGGATCTCGTCCCCCTGGACACAGTGCAGCGGTTTCCCGCAGTTAAGGGACTCCAGTTTTGCGAACGCGTCAGCGTTGGCTTCTATCACATCAGCCAGTTTCAACAGACATTCGGCGCGCGTTTTCGGCGTCGTTTGCCCCCACTCTGTGAACGCGCGATCGGCAGCATGGACGGCAGCGTCCACCTGTGCTGCCGACGCTTCAGCCATCTCCAGCAGCACTTCACCCGTGGCAGGATTATAAACCGCCTGCTTCTCACCTTCGCCGGTCACCAGTTCACCATTAATCAGCAATTGATTTTGCATAGCATCGTCCTGTTGAAATCGACATTGTTTTCGCTGTCAGCACACGTTCTGGCGGGCAGAAACGTGACAACGTCACGTTACCAATCCGCACTCCCTTACTAAAGGTAGACCGCGCGTCATGTCGCTTCAGGAATTTTCATCAAGGTGTGACTGGGTGCAGCATCATTTCGCGGATTAACCCCGCCAGCTGGACGACCGCCTGCTCCTCCCGCTCGCCCCAGCCCCATGAGGTATTGAAACGGAAAAACGGTGTCCAGATATTGGAGGTAGAAAACATCTTGCCGGGCGCAATGCTGATTTGATGGGTTAACGCCTTCTCACTCAACCGCCCCGCATCCAGCTGTTCAGGCAGTTCCAGCCATAAAAAGTAGCCGCTGTCGTTGTGATGGATTTTGACACCAGCAGGCATATGGCGCAAAAGCGATTGCCAGGCCTGCTGTTTGCGTTCAGCAAGCGTGCGTCGCAGGCGACGAAGGTGGGCGTCGTAACGTTTGGTCGCCAGGTAATCCACCAGCGCCAGTTGCATGGGAGAGCTGGTGGACAACGTACTCATCAGCTGCAACTGCTGAATACGGCGCGCATGTTTTCCCGCCGCCACCCAGCCAATACGGAAACCAGCCACCAGACACTTGGAGAATGAGGAGCAGTGCAACGTCATATCCTGCTTATCCCAGGCCTTTGCCGGAAGCGGCTTTTCGCGGCCAAAGTAGAGTTCGCTGTAAACATCGTCTTCAATCAGCGTGACGTTATGCCGGGTGAGTAAGGCCACCAGCTGAGCTTTCTTCTCTGCACTCAGCGTGAAGCCGAGCGGGTTCTGACTGTTGGTCATCAGCCAGCAGGCTTTCACCGGATAATCATTTAACGCCTGCTCAAGGGCACTGAGATCGATGCCCTCACGCACGTCAGTGGCAACCGACAGCGCTTTCAGTTTCAGACGTTCAAGCGCCTGGAGTGCGCCATAAAAACAGGGGTTTTCAACGATAACCCAGTCCCCTGGTTCAGTCACAGCCTGCAAACTGAGGTTGAGCGCCTCAAGCGCCCCCGCGGTGATCACAATTTCATCCGGGGAGATATTCATTCCCTGCTGAGCGTAGCGACGGGCAATGGCATGACGTAAGTCGACGTTACCCGGCGGCAGGTTTTCAATCACGCTCATGGCGGTAGCCGTTTTGCTGACGTTAGCCAGCGATCGGTTGAGTTGCTGAAGCGGGAAAAGGCGCGGATCGGGAAATGCCGAGGCAAAAGGGACAACGGAGGGGTCGCGGCTGGCCTGTAGCACGTCGAAAATATAGGTGTTGATGTCGACCACTTCATCGCGCATCACCTGCGCGGGCGGTGCAGGCTGGTGTGTGGTCGGGCGGGCGGCAACGTAATAGCCTGACTGCGGTCTGGCAACAATTCGCCCCTGACTTTCCAGCATCTGATACGCGTGGCCCACGGTCATAAAACTCATGCCGCTGCTTGCCACCTGCTCTCGCAGAGAAGGCAGCTTATCGCCCGGCAACCATACGCCAAGCTCAATCTGCGAGATAATTTGTTGCGCCAGACGCTGGTATTTTTTCATCAGATTCTCCTTATTGCTGACAGTGTATATCAGCAGGAGAAAAAGAGAAGATTTTGCTAACTGTTATAGGAAACGCGGCAGATTACTTGCGGTACTCTGTAATGTGATTCTGAGCAGAACGCGCTGCGGCCAGGTGGTCGAGCGTGATCATCGACGATTTGCAGAAAATGCATTTCGCGCCGAACGGATTTTTGTCAGACACATCAAAAGCTGAGGTGCGGTACTGCGAGCCATGACAGCATGGGCAGCGGAAATGGATATAAGAAGTCATAGGATTCTCCTGTAAACGTAAAAACGTAAATTACTCATGAGCCGATCAGGCAAAAAATGGTTCGATACAAAACGAATCGGAATGTAGATAAAGACCCAAGAGAGGCTGCGGAGAGGCACAACGTGATGAGAACTGCTTTATAAAACTACGTCAGATATTTATTTGGATTCAAAACCAGAAATCCATTAACGCATGTTGCTGGCGACAAAGCAAGCTGTTTAATGCGTAAAAATCATAAAAAGAAATTTTTTATTCTTCCTTGTTAACTATATCAGCCAGATAAAGTTCAGCTTTTCCCACAACTGTTATAGATAATTTATCAAATTCTGCTTCTGATATCTTATTTGCCCCCTCTCTATCATAACAGTACACCGTTTAACATTGAGGCAGTGCATGTTTGGTTTAGATGCGTTTCATCTTGCGCGAATACAGTTCGCCTTTACCGTATCCTTTCATATTATTTTTCCGGCGATAACCATTGGCCTGGCGAGCTATCTCGCCGTGCTGGAAGGGCTGTGGCTGAAAACAAAAAATCCCGTCTGGCGCTCGCTGTACCATTTCTGGTCGAAGATCTTCGCCGTCAACTTTGGGATGGGCGTGGTCTCCGGCCTGGTGATGGCTTATCAGTTTGGCACCAACTGGAGTGGGTTTTCGCAGTTCGCGGGCAGTATTACCGGCCCCCTGCTGACCTATGAAGTGCTTACCGCATTCTTCCTTGAGGCGGGGTTCCTCGGGGTGATGTTGTTTGGCTGGAATAAGGTCGGGCCGGGGCTGCACTTCTTTTCGACCTGCATGGTCGCACTGGGAACCCTCATGTCTACGTTCTGGATCCTCTCGTCAAACAGCTGGATGCAGACACCGCAAGGGTATGAAATCATCAACGGTCAGGTCGTTCCGGTGGACTGGTTTGCCGTGGTGTTTAACCCCTCCTTCCCTTACCGCCTGCTGCACATGTCGATAGCGGCATTTCTCAGCAGCGCACTGTTTGTCGGTGCCTCCGCAGCCTGGCATTTGCTGCGCGGAAACAACACACCCGCGATTCGCACCATGTTCTCCATGGCGTTGTGGATGACGTTGATCGTGGCACCCGTCCAGGCGCTGGTGGGTGATATGCACGGGCTTAATACCTTGAAACACCAGCCAGCGAAAATAGCCGCCATTGAAGGCCACTGGGAGAATCCGCCGGGTGAGCCTACCCCACTGCTGCTATTTGGCTGGCCAGATATGGAGCAGGAACGGACCCGTTTTGGCCTGGAAATTCCCGCGCTCGGCAGCCTGATCCTGACCCACAGTCTCGATAAACAGGTTCCGGCATTGAAGGAGTTCCCGAAAGAAGATCGCCCGAACGCCACCATTGTCTTCTGGTCTTTTCGCATCATGGCCGGCCTGGGGATGTTGATGCTGCTCCTGGGCGTGACGGCGGTCTGGCTGCGTTACAAACAGCGCCTTTATACCTCACGTTCCTTCCTGTGGTTTGCCCTGCTGATGGGGCCGTCCGGGCTGATCGCGATCCTCGCCGGATGGGTAACAACGGAGGTCGGCCGCCAGCCGTGGGTCGTCTATGGTCTACAGCGTACGAAGGATGCGGTCTCCGCGCATGGCGATCTGCACATGAGCGTCAGTTTGCTGGCCTTCTTCGTGGTTTATACCGCGGTGTTCGGCGTGGGTTACAGCTATATGGTGCGTCTGATTAAAAAAGGGCCGCAGCCCCATGGATCCTTCGCGACTGAATCCGATGGCCGCCCTGCTCGTCCGCTTTCTGCCGTCACCACTGAATTTAAGGAGTAACCGTAATGGGTATCGATCTTTCCATTATCTGGTTCGTGATTATCGTTTTCGCCACATTGATGTATATCGTGATGGACGGTTTTGATCTGGGGATAGGTATCCTGTTTCCGGCAACGCCGAATGCGGACGATCGCGACGTGATGGTCAACAGCGTGGCTCCCGTCTGGGATGGCAACGAAACCTGGCTGGTGCTTGGCGGTGCGGCCCTGTTTGGCGCCTTTCCTCTCGCCTATGCGGTTATCATCGACGCGCTAACCATTCCACTGACAATAATGCTGATCGGGCTTATATTTCGTGGCGTCGCCTTCGAATTTCGCTTCAAGGCCACTCCGGTGCACCGCCCGTTCTGGGATAAGGCCTTTATTGGCGGATCAATTGTGGCTACCTTCAGCCAGGGCATCACCGTCGGCGCGGTCATTCAGGGGTTCAGCGTCACCGGTCGCGCTTACAGCGGTGGTCCGTTTGACTGGTTTACCGCGTTCAATTTTTTCTGCGGCGCGGGTCTTGTGGTGGCTTACGCGCTGTTAGGATCAACGTGGCTGGTAATGAAAAGCGAAAATGCCCTGCAACAGCGGATGCGTCAGGTATCGAAAGTGCTTCTGCTCCTGCTTCTGGTATTCATTGCGGTAATCAGTATCTGGACCCCTCTCGCCCAGCCAGCCATTGCTGCGCGCTGGTTTACGCTGCCGAATCTGTTTTATCTGCTGCCCGTCCCTGCGCTGGTTGCGATCCTGAGTCTGTGCCAGTGGCGCTGCCTGAACGATCCTGCGAGCCATACTCTGCCGTTTATCATGACGTTAGGGCTGGTTTTTCTTGGCTTTAGCGGGCTTGGGATCAGCATCTGGCCGCATATCATCCCGCCGGACATTACCCTGTGGCAGGCCGCTGCGCCAGCCCAAAGCCAGGGCTTTATGTTAGTGGGTGCACTGTTGATCATTCCCGTGATTCTGGTCTACACCTTCTGGAGTTATTACGTTTTTCGCGGAAAAGTACAGCATGGGGAGGGTTATCACTGATGCAACAACCAGTATGGAAACGTTTGATGTGGCTTGCCATCATCTGGGGCGGCAGCGTCCTGGCGCTGGCCTGCGTAAGTATGCTCTTTAAAATGCTGATGGCCGCAGCCGGATTTAAATCGCACTAACTCACTGACCGGGTGCGCCGCCGCCCGGTCCCTTCCCGCACTTTCAGATAAACCCCATTAACACCCAGGAGAGTATGGTTACACTGAAAAAATATTTACAGCATTGATAGTTTGAGAAGAAAAATGAAAAAGCTCGCGGCAGTAAGTTTAATCAGCCTCGCACTGGCTGGATGCGTTAATCCTGGTAAAGCCTCCGTTCAGACCGATCAGTTAGAGAATCACCGTTTCGTTCTGGAAAATGTGGATGGCAAAGCGGTTAAAGGCGGGAAAACGCAGCCTGAAATTCGCTTCAGTGCGCAACCCAATATCAGCCTGATTAACAACATTGTCGTCTCCGGCACAATGTGCAACGGCTTCAACGGCCAGGGGAAACTGTCCGAAGGCGAGTTGACGGTCAAAACGCTGGCAATGACGCGGAAACTCTGCACCGAGCCGCAGCTAAATGAACTGGATCAGACCATCGCCGATATGCTACGCACAGGCGCACAGGTAGACCTGACCGAAGACCAGTTAACGCTGGCGACAGCCAATAAAACATTGATGTTTAAGCGAGTTGGATAACTCAGTAACTTCCGCACGAACCTACGGCAAGCGACTGCTCACTACAGCGTTTGCCATTTGGCAATGCGCACATGCCGATGGCGGAGCCGTCAAGCTGACGGGCAACGGAGAGTGAACCGCCGATCATTGCGCAGTTGGCCTGACCTGAACTGGACATCGCCGCTCGCATACCCGGCGTAACGTGTGCCGCTGTCGCCTGCTGTACAGGTTCATTGCTGCATGCCGACAACAGTAACGCGGCACATCCGACCCAAAATGCTGAACGCATACCTTCCTCCCCATAATTAACGCGAAACCTATGCATAATAGGCATCACGCGCCGCATCGTCGAGAGCGGATGTGCGTATTTATGCGCCCTGGTAACAATTTCTCGCAATTTTTTAACGCGAATAGCCATCGAGTCATTGATACAGCGCATCCCAAGGACACAAAAGCGAAAATCGTAAAACCTGAGCTTTGCTAAAATACACAGATAATATTCAGGGTCTGTCGTTGTTTTACAGGCCCCTCTTTTTGCGCAATGTAAGGGTGTTGTCCTATGCAAACTATTGACGGCAATGGTGCAGTCGCGTCTGTTGCGTTTCGTACCAGCGAAGTGATCGCCATCTACCCCATCACTCCCAGCTCCACGATGGCTGAACAGGCTGACGCCTGGGCGGGTAATGGGATAAAAAACGTCTGGGGCGATGTCCCGCGGGTTGTAGAGATGCAGTCCGAAGCCGGTGCCATTGCCACCGTGCATGGTGCGTTGCAGACCGGTGCCCTGTCGACCTCGTTCACGTCATCTCAGGGGCTGCTGTTGATGATCCCCACGCTTTACAAGCTGGCAGGGCAATTAACGCCGTTTGTGTTGCACGTTGCCGCACGCACCGTAGCCACTCACGCTCTCTCTATTTTTGGCGACCACTCAGACGTGATGGCCGTGCGTCAGACCGGCTGCGCTATGCTCTGCGCCAGCAGCGTGCAGGAAGCACAGGACTTCGCGCTGATTTCGCATATCGCCACGCTGAAAAGCCGTGTGCCATTTATTCATTTCTTCGATGGTTTTCGCACGTCCCACGAGATCAATAAAATCGTTCCACTGCCGGACGACACCATTCTGAATCTGCTGCCGCAGGCGGACATCGATGCGCATCGCGCTCGCGCCCTCAATCCGGAACATCCGGTGATCCGGGGTACCTCTGCAAACCCGGATACCTATTTCCAGTCCCGCGAGGCGACGAACCCGTGGTACAACGCGGTCTATGCGCACGTTGAACAGGCGATGGACGATTTTGCCGCTGCGACGGGCCGCGAATATAAGCCGTTTGAATATTACGGTCATCCGCAGGCCGAGCGCGTGATCGTCCTGATGGGCTCCGCCATCGGCACCTGTGAAGAGGTGGTTGATGAGCTATTGACGCGTGGAGAGAAAGTTGGCGTGCTCAAAGTTCGCCTCTACCGTCCCTTTTCAGCGAAACACTTACTCGCAGCCCTGCCGGACAGCGCGCGTGCCGTGGCGGTACTGGACCGCACCAAAGAGCCTGGCGCACAGGCTGAACCACTTTATCTGGACGTGATGACCGCTCTGGCTGAGGCGTTTAACCGCGGTGAGCGCGAAACGCTGCCGCGCGTCATTGGCGGACGTTATGGGTTGTCTTCCAAAGAGTTCGGGCCGGAGTGCGTCCTGGCGGTATTTGCTGAACTCCGCGAGGCAAAACCGAAGCCGCGCTTTACGGTCGGCATTTATGATGACGTGACTAACCTTTCTCTGCCCTTGCCGGAAAACACCCTGCCCTCCAATGCGAAACTGGAAGCGCTGTTCTACGGTCTGGGCAGCGACGGCAGCGTCTCGGCGACCAAGAACAACATCAAAATTATCGGCAACTCCACGCCGTGGTATGCGCAAGGGTATTTCGTCTACGATTCCAAAAAAGCGGGCGGACTGACCGTTTCCCACCTGCGCGTCAGCGAACACCCGATCCGCTCGGCATACCTGATTTCTCAGGCCGATTTTGTTGGCTGTCACCAGCTCCAGTTCATTGATAAATATCAGATGGCCGAGCGCCTGAAGCCCGGCGGTATTTTCCTGATCAACACCCCTTACAGCGCCGATGAGGTCTGGGCACGCCTGCCCCAGGAAGTCCAGGCAGTGCTTAACCAGAAACAGGCGCGCCTGTATGTCATTAACGCCGCGAAGATCGCCCGCGAATGCGGCCTGGCCGCGCGCATCAATACGGTTATGCAGATGGCGTTCTTCCACCTGACTAATATTCTGCCGGGCGACAGCGCGCTGATGGAACTCCAGGGGGCGATCGCCAAAAGCTACAGCAGCAAAGGTCAGGAGCTGGTTGAGCGCAACTGGCAGGCGCTGGCGCTGGCCCGCGAATCGCTGTTCGCGGTGCCGTTGCAGCCGGTCAATGCCAGCAGTCCGAACCGACCGCCAGTGGTATCTGACGCCGCCCCGGATTTCGTCAAAACCGTCACGGCGGCGATGCTTGCCGGACTGGGCGACACCCTTCCCGTCTCTGCGCTTCCGCCTGACGGCACCTGGCCGATGGGTACGACCCGCTGGGAAAAACGCAACATTGCCGAAGCGATCCCTATCTGGAAAGAAGAGCTGTGCACCCAGTGCAACCACTGCGTGGCGGCCTGCCCGCACTCCGCCATTCGCGCCAAAGTGGTGTCGCCAGAAGCGTTAGATGGTGCGCCGGAAAGTCTGCACTCGCTGGATGTAAAATCCCGCGATATGCGTGGTCAGAAATATGTCCTACAGGTGGCGCCGGAAGACTGTACCGGCTGTAACCTGTGCGTCGAGGTGTGCCCGGCGAAAGATCGTCAGGACCCGTCAATCAAAGCCATCAATATGATGTCGCGTCTTGAACATGTTGAAGAAGAGAAAGTGAATTATGATTTCTTCCTCGACCTGCCTGAAATCGATCGCAACAAGCTGGAACGCATTGACATTCGTACCTCGCAGCTCATCACCCCGCTCTTCGAGTACTCCGGGGCGTGCTCCGGCTGCGGCGAAACACCATATATCAAACTGCTCACTCAGCTTTACGGCGACCGGATGCTGATTGCCAACGCGACGGGCTGCTCGTCGATCTACGGGGGTAACCTGCCGTCCACGCCGTACACCACCGACGCGAACGGTCGCGGCCCGGCGTGGGCAAACTCGCTTTTCGAGGACAACGCAGAATTTGGTCTGGGATTCCGTCTGACGGTCGATCAGCACCGCGCCCGCGTAATGCGTCTGCTGGCACAGTTTGCCGATAAGATCCCGGCAGAACTGAATGATGCCCTGCATGCGGAGGCCACACCTGACGTTCGTCGCGCGCAGGTTGCTGAACTGCGCAACGCGCTTCAGGGTGTTGAAGGGGCTGAACAACTCCTGACTGATGCTGACGCGCTGGTTGAAAAATCTGTCTGGCTGATCGGCGGCGACGGGTGGGCCTACGATATTGGTTTCGGCGGTCTTGATCATGTCCTGAGCCTGACCGAAAACGTCAATATTCTGGTGCTTGATACTCAGTGCTATTCCAACACCGGCGGACAGGCCTCGAAAGCAACGCCATTGGGGGCGGTCACCAAATTTGGTGAGCACGGCAAGCGCAAGGCGCGTAAAGATTTGGGCGTCAGCATGATGATGTATGGACACGTCTACGTCGCGCAGATTTCGCTGGGGGCGCAGCTCAACCAGACGGTGAAAGCCATTCAGGAAGCGGAAGCGTATCCAGGCCCGTCGCTGATTATCGCCTACAGTCCGTGTGAGGAGCATGGCTACGATCTGGCGCTCAGCCACGACCAGATGCGTCAGCTCACCGCAACCGGCTTCTGGCCACTGTACCGCTTTGACCCGCGCCGTGCCGATGAAGGGAAATTGCCGCTGGCGCTGGATTCGCGTCCGCCGTCAGACGCCCTTGCCGAAACCTTACTTCAGGAGCAGCGTTTCCGCAGGCTGAACGCCCAACAGCCTGAAGTAGCAGAGCAACTATGGAAGGATGCGGCAGCGGATCTTCAGAAGCGTTATGACTTCCTGGCGCAACTGGCAGGGAAAGCCGAAAAGTCGACCAGTGAATAACCTGTATGCCCGGCTTGTCCGGGCATTTTTTTGCCATAAAAAAGCCCGATGCATGTGCACCGGGCGAATCCAGAAGATCGGTGAAAATTGTCTCAACGTTCTGAACAATATTCACGTGAATTATGGATGAAAAAATCTTAAAGGCATATAACGGCGTGGAGATTACCTTGTTTTCCACGTAATTAAT